>JAFDEE010000026.1 GCA_019310525.1 Deltaproteobacteria bacterium
CACCCAGGAAGAGAAGGAAGAGATCCTCACCGCGGTGCGGGAATTCCAGGAGGATCCGTCCTGACGACGAGCTGGGCCGGGAAGATCGAACGACGCTCCAGGAAGGTGAAACGCCTTACAGGAGGGTTGGACGGCCGTCTCCCAAGGTTCGAAATCTATTGACAAAGGACCCGCGGCAACGCATAAGAAAACTTTTGTTGGATTCCAAACCTATTGGGATGTTTTCTTCATGGCTGCCATAAGAAATTTCAGCATCATCGCCCACATTGATCACGGTAAATCAACCCTGGCCGATCGGCTGATCCAGCATGCAGGGCTTGTCAGTGAGAGGGAATTCCGCGACCAGATCCTGGATACCATGGATCTGGAGCGAGAAAGAGGAATCACCATCAAGAGCCAGACCGTCACACTCCCTTACCGAGCACGAGACGGCAGGGAATACGCCTTGAACCTCATCGACACCCCCGGGCATGTGGACTTTTCTTACGAAGTGAGCCGGGCTCTCGCCTCCTGCGAGGGGGTCCTGCTCCTCGTGGACGCATCCCAGGGGGTGCAGGCCCAGACCCTCGCCAACCTTTACATGGCTATGGAGCAAGACCTGATCATCATCCCGGTGATAAACAAGATCGATCTGCCTTCCGCCGACGTGGAGCGGGTAATGGAGCAGATCGAAAACGAGCTGGACCTGGATCCCGAGTGGGTTGTGAAATGTTCGGCCAAGGAAGGTACGGGAATCGAGGAGGTCTTCGAGGCCATCATCCATCGCATTCCCCCTCCATCCGGAAACAAGGAGGACCCACTTCGGGCCCTTGTCTTCGACGCCTATTACGACCCCTTCCGCGGGACCATCGTCAGCTGCAGGATATTCGACGGATCGGTCCGAGCGGGGGATACAATCCGCCTTATGGCCAAAAAAGCTGTTTACCGGGTGGAAGAGGTCGGAATCTACCGGATCAGGCGGGAACCCGTTCAGAGCCTCGAGGCCGGTCAGGTGGGCTATATCATCGCCGGGATCAAAAACATCAGCGACACCCGGGTCGGTGATACGGTGACCCTTGACTCCGCCCCCGCCCCGGAACCACTTTCCGGGTTCAGGGAGGTCAAGCCCGTAGTCTTTTCCTCCATCTATCCCATATCCTCCGACGATTATCAGGATCTGGCCGAGGCCCTTGAAAAGTACGTGCTCAACGATGCGGCCCTCACCTACCAGAAAGACGCTTCCGCCGCCCTTGGCCAGGGTTTCCGTTGCGGCTTCCTCGGGTTGCTTCACCTCGAGATCGTGCAGCAGCGGCTCGAGAGGGAATTCAACCAGGCCTTTCTCATGACGGTACCGAGCGTGCAGTACCGGTTCACCCTCCAGGACGGAACCACCCTCACGGTGGACAATCCCCAGTATTACCCGGATCCTGCGCAAATCAAGCAATCTGCCGAACCCTTTATCCGGGCTTCCATCCTCATACCGGAACGGTACATGGGAGCGGTCATGAAGCTCTGCATGGAACGGCGCGGCGTGAATTCCCGTTTTACCTACCCCACCCCAGGAAGGATCGAGATCACCCTGGACATGCCCTTGGCCGAGGTCATCGTTGACTTCTACGACAAGCTCAAGACAGTCACCCAGGGCTACGGTTCCTTTGACTACGAGTTGATCGGATACCGGGAGAGCGACCTTGTAAAGCTCGATATCCTTGTCAACGGAGAAAAGGTGGATGCCCTCTCCATGATCGTCCATCGGGATCGTGCCAGGGAATGGGGAGTGAAGGCCTGCGAGCGCCTCAAAAAGGAGATTCCACGGCACCAGTTCAAGATCGCCATCCAGGGGGCCATCGGCGGGAAAATCATCTCCCGCTCCACCATCCATCCCTTTCGAAAGGACGTGACCGCCAAGTGTTACGGTGGAGATATCACGCGGAAACGAAAGCTGCTGGAAAAGCAGAAGAGAGGGAAAAAGCGCATGAAAATGGTGGGTTCCGTCATGATTCCCCAGAAGGCCTTCGTTGCAGTACTGAGGTCCGCTGATGAGTGAAGGCACCCGCCCGGGGCTTTACGTCCACGTTCCCTTTTGCAAGAGTAAGTGCCCTTACTGCGATTTTTATTCCGTGACCTCTCCTTCCCGGGTCTCCGAATGGCTGGAGGCCCTTGAAAAGGAAGTCCGAATCTACCGGGAGCACTTTCCATTATTCGATTCCCTATACTTTGGGGGTGGGACCCCCAGCCTCCTGGAACCCGGGGAATTGAAGGACCTGCTCTCCCTCCTCTTCAACAATTTCTCCTTTTCCCCGGATGCCGAGTTCACCCTGGAGGCCAACCCGGACGATGTGACGGCCTCCAAGGCGGACCTATTCCTGGACCTGGGGTTAAACCGGATCAGCCTGGGCGCCCAGTCCTTTATTGATCGGGAACTCCGGCTGCTTGGAAGGAGACACACGGCTTCTCAAACGGAAAGGGCGGTGGAACACCTGGCCCGGGCAGGGTTTAAACGAATCGGCATTGACCTCATTTACGGCCTCCCCGGGCAGGGGGAATCCGACTGGTTGGAAAGCTTAGACCAGGCCCTTTCCCTGGACCCCGACCATGTCTCCTGTTACCAGCTCACCTTGGCGGGCGGCACTCCCTTCGAAGCCCTGATGAAGCGGGGCCGAATCCGCCCCCCAAGCGAGGCGAAGGCAAGAAGACTTTTCCTTATCGCATCGGATCACCTCGAAAAAAGGGGGTACGTCCATTACGAGGTCTCCAATTATGCCAGGAATCTCCGCTCCGTTTGCCGTCACAACCTGAAATACTGGCGACGCGGGCCCTACCTGGGGCTCGGGCCTTCGGCCCATTCCTTTTCCGGGGGCGAACGGTGGTGGAACCACAGGTCACTCGGGAAATACGTTCGTGACCTCTCTACGGGAAGGCCGCCGGTCGAAGGGCAGGAGAAATTGAGCCCGGAACAACATCGTATGGAGGCCCTTCTCCTGGGGTTCAGAACCCTTGAAGGTGTTGACCTGTCCCTTGTTGACCTCTCCCCCAATGCAGGGAAAATCATCGCGGAATTGTGCCGTTCGGAACTGATCCGACGTGATGGTGGGAAGATCGTCCCCACCCGAAAAGGTTTTCTGGTTGCAGACAGTCTTCCCCTGCTCTTTTGCTGAACCCCGGGAAAGATCCCTTTCCGTGGTCTCCTTGCCCCCTGGACCCTTTTGTGGGAAAATGGATCGATTTAAACAGTGGGAGATCATTTCAAACCCGAGTGGAGCCATCAATGAATACCACTTCCACCACCGATCTTCCCAGTGAGGAAGAACTCAAAGAAAGGGCGGCCGACCTCATCCGCAGCCAGAGCACCATGACCCTGGCCACAGCCCTCGAAAACAAGGCCTGGGCGGCTCCGGTCTACTATGTGGATATCGATTTCCTCTTCTATTTCTTCTCTTCCCCCTCCTCCCGGCATATCCTGGAAGCCCTCGAGAGCAAAACGGCCTCCGCCGCAGTGTTTCACCCCTCCGACAAATGGAAGGACATCCAGGGGATACAGATGTCGGGGAGCATTAAACCCGTCGGACCGGGCTGGGAGGCGGCAAAGGCCCTTCGGGCCTATCTCAGGAAATTCCCCTTTACTGGAGATTTCTTCGGGAAGAAAAAAATCCTGGATCTTCAAGATTTCTCCAAGACGTTCAGGGTAAAGCTCTACCGGTTTAGACCGACGCGCTTGCTGTATATGGACAATCGAATCCAGTTCGGGTTCAGGGCGGAGATCCCCCTTTCTCCCTGAGGATTCTCTATCGCCGTTTCCGGCCCTCCTCAGCGCCCCCGGTTGCTGACCCCGGAAGATCGTTAAAAAAACCAACAAGTACAGCGTTTTCAAAAAAGGGAGGTTCATAGATGAAAATCACTCTTGGCACAGACCACGCAGGATTTCAATACAAGGAGAAGATCAAGGAGTTTCTCCAGGAACAAGGACACCAAGTCAAAGACTTCGGGACCTTTTCCCCTGAACCCGTGGACTATCCTCTCTTTGTACGCCCCGCGGCCCAATCGGTCGCCGCCGGGGAATCGGAGAGGGGGATCGTTTTCGGCGGCTCGGGCAACGGGGAGGCCATCGTCGCAAATCGGATTCCTGGGATCCGCTGCACCCTTTGCTGGGACCTGGAAACGGCCCGCCTGGCCAGACGGCACAATGACGCCAACGTTCTCTCCCTGGGAGCCCGCCTGATCTCCCTGGAATCGGCTGTCGAGATCGTGAGGACATGGCTCTCCACCCCTTTCGATGGAGGACGGCATTTGAGGAGGATTCGTTTGATCGACCCGCAAAAGGGTGTGAATGTCCCGTCCCCTTCAACGGACTCCTCAGCCCCATTGTTTCCAAGCTCCAAACCGCGGGGAGAAGCTCCTCCATCGGCTAAGTACGACGTCATGATCGCCTTTCGATACCTCAAGTATTTCGAGGGAAATCAAACCCTTGAGTTCCGCCTCGATCCCAATCTAAAGACTCCATCGGTGATCCACGTACCTTCCGAGGAAAGGTGGAAAAAAGAGCTGCCCGAATGGGCAAGGGACCGAAGGGACGAAATCCTTGAACGCCTCAAAAAGAAGTGCTCCCACATGGAGTGCATCTGGGAGGAATATTGAATCTTCTCTCCTCTATTTCGTCTCTTTCCATACCCTCCCCCTGGGACCGATCCTGCCCAGAGTCAAGGAGTTTCGGCCGCACCCGGGGCCCTGGGTGGGGGCCATCTCCTCCAGACTCGGTTTTCATACTCTCCGCTTTTTTATGGGCATTGTTTGATGACAGCAAAAATAAAGTTTGACATTGCCAAACACAAGGAGTATCCTGATTTTATTCCACCGGGTTTTCCTTTCTCAACGACCTGGTATACCTGGAAACGGCCATGGACATTCACGCAGAAGTCAAGGCCCTCAATCTCGGAAGCCAGATACGGCAAATCCGTCTGGGCAAGCAATTGACGCTACAGGACATCTCCAACGTCACCGGACTATCCAAGCCCTTTCTTTCACAGATCGAGAACAATCTCGTTGTTCCTCCCATCGCCACCCTCCTGAAGATCTCCAAAGCCCTTGGTGTCAGTATCAGCCGCTTTTTCCAAGGTGCACCATCTCCCGAACGCATTGCCTTGGTGCGGCGCGGGGAACGAAAGAAGTTTTCCCGCCCATCCCCCAAAAGCGCGGATCGAACCGGCTACCGATACGAGTCCCTGGCCCACCCCATGGCCGAGAAACACATGGAGCCCTTTCTGGTGGAAATCGAACCCAGGGATGAAAAGGATCTGGTCTTTTACAACCATGCGGGGGAAGAATTTCTTTACGTGCTTGAAGGAAAGACGGAATTCAGGGCCGCCGATCGGGTGATTGTCATCGAACCCGGCGACAGTCTCTACTTTCACTCTGATATTCCCCATGCCTTGAGGGGGTTGAACGGAAAGAAGTCAATCGTTCTTGCCGTAGTTTTCTCTCCCAGGTAAGGACGGCAGGCGGCCGGTATCCGCCGCCAGGAAAAGGAGAGTTTTCCATGGAAGAGATCAGATTCCACGGACGAGGCGGCCAGGGGGCGGTCATCGGATCCGAAGTCCTCGCCCACGCTTTCTTCATCGAAGGGAAATACGTCCAGGCCTTCCCAGCCTTTGGTGTGGAACGTAGGGGTGCTCCGGTCACGGCCTTTTGCCGTGTGGATGAGCGACCCATTCATCTTCGGAACCAGATCTACACGCCTGATCACATCGTGATTCTCGATCCCACCCTGATCGAAAACAGCGGGGTGACCGAAGGCCTGAAGCAAAACGGCACTGTCCTGATCAACGGTAAAAGGCCCCCCGCCGATTACGGAAAGATGCTCCCGCCCGGTTTCAGGATCTATGTGGTTGACGCGGCCTCCATCGCGGTACGATTCCGGCTCGGTTCCCCCTCCAACCCTATCGTGAATACCGCAATTCTCGGGGCATTTTCCAGGGCCACGGGACTCCTGAAGCTCGAATCCGTAAAGGAAGCAATCAGGGAATACGTCCCTGCGAAAACGGAAGAAAATGTCCAGGCCGCCCGGGCCGCCTTTGATCAGGTCATTCGGGCCGAGTAAACCCCTGCAGCGGAGGCGATGACTCCTATGGAAACGAAAAAACGGAGTGAGCTGGCTAAACCCTTTGTGCTCGAGAGCTGGCGCGGCTTTCCGCCCATGAATACCTCCAAAGGGACCATGCTCCACAATCTAACCGGTAACTGGCGCTACCTGAAACCCCTCTATGAGGACAAGACCCCGCCTTGCCAGGATGCCTGCCCTGCCGGGAACGACATCGAGGGGTGGATCAGGCTCCTCCAGGACGGAGAATACGAGAGGGCTTACCGGCACCTGAAAAGGGAGCAGCCCTTTCCATCCCTTCTCGGCCGCGTCTGCTTCACTTTTTGCGAAAAGGCCTGCAACCGCCAATACTTGGACGAGTCCGTGAGTATCCGGGAACTGGAGCGTTTCGTCGGGGACCAAGGCCTGAAAGAAATGCCGCCCCCTGATCTTCCCCAACCCAACGGAAAGAACCTCGCCGTAGTCGGATCAGGGCCGGCCGGAATGTCCGCCGCCTATTTCGCAAGGCTTCTCGGTTTCGAGGTGACCCTTTTCGAGGCCCTGCCCGTCCTGGGAGGCATTCTACGCGTCGGCATTCCCGCATACCGACTTCCCAGAAACGTTTTAGAGACTGAATTCCAAGGCCTGAAGAACATGGGCATCGACTTGAGGCCCGGCACCCGCATCGGAAAGGATATCGGAGTCAAGGAATTGGGGGAGACCTTCGATTATGTCTTCTTGGCATCCGGGGTTCACCAGTCCCTGAAATTAGCCCCTTCTGGAGAAGAGGAATGCCGCGAGATCATGAGTGCCCTTTCATTTCTTAAAAAAGTCGCCCTGGGGGAACCACCCCCCATTGGAAAGAACACGGTCGTTGTGGGGGGCGGCAACACGGCCATCGATGCGGCGAGAACAGCCCTCCGGTTGGGATCCAAAGTTACGATCCTCTATCGCCGGTCCCGTGCCGAGATGCCCGCTCACCCTTCCGAGATACAGGAGGCCGAGGAAGAAGGCGTTTCCTTCAGATTCCTGGCCGCACCCGAAAAAATCCTTCTGAACGATCAGGGGACCCTCACCGGGCTTCTCTGCACCGAGATGGTTCTCGGCCCACCCGACGAGAGCGGCAGGAGACGACCGGAGAAAAAAGAAGGCGCTCTTTTTGAAATTCCGGCAGACACCCTTCTTACGGCTGTCGGGGAAAAGGCCGATTTACATTACCTGGAGGGAATGCCCTCCGCTGAGGGTCGAATCCTTACAGTTGGTGAAGACCTCCGCCTCAGAGGACCGGCCCCCTTGGAAAGGGCCAAATGGTTTGCCGGAGGAGACATCATCGACATCCCCCACACGGTGATCCATGCCGTGGGCTCCGGAAAGCGGGCCGCCATCGCCATGGACTGCGACCGGAAGGGGATCGATTTCTCAACCGTTCGTGATGAGATCACCATTGGATCGGGTCCGGCCCTGAGTTTTTCCGCTTACATGGGCCTGGCCCCCATCCGTCCGGTTCGCCGCAATCTTCGGGAGGTCGTGGATTCCTCCAAGATGATTTTCGACTACTTCGGCAAGGCGCCCCGCAAGGCGGAAGAGATCCTGGAACCCTCCGCGAGAAGGACCTCCTTCGCCCCGTACAGGGAAACCTTCACAGGGGATGAAGCCCGCAGGGAAGGAGATCGATGCCTTCATTGCGGCCGCTGCACTGAGTGCGACAACTGTCTCGTCTTCTGCCCCGACATGTCGGTGCTTCCCAGGGGACGGGACGAATTCGGTTATCTTTTTGATTACGATTACTGCAAAGGCTGCGGCATTTGTTATACGGAGTGCCCGCGCCATGCCATCACCATGGTCGAAGAGGAGACCCCTGTACCGGAGGTAAAGAATTGAAACGGGTTATCAAGGGAAACCATGCCGTATCCCAGGGTGTGAGACTTTCCAGGGTGAAGGTCATCTCGGCCTATCCCATCACCCCTCAAACCACCATCGTGGAAGAACTCTCCGAGATCTGCGCAAGCGGCTCCCTGGATGCCAAGTTTATCAAGGTGGAAAGCGAGCATTCCGCCATGGCCGCCGTAGTGGGCGCCTCCACCGCCGGAGTCCGCTCATTTACAGCGACAAGCAGTCAGGGACTGCTTCTCATGCACGAGGTCCTCCACTGGGCCGCAGGGGCCCGGCTCCCTATCGTGCTTGCGAACGTGAACCGGGCCGTGGCCCCGGGTTGGAACATCTGGGCCGACCAGACCGACTCCCTGTCCCAGCGGGACACCGGATGGGTCCAGATCTACTGCGAATCAAACCAGGAAGTCCTTGACAGCGTCATCATGGCCTACCGCCTTGCGGAAGAAGTCCGTGTGCCGGTCATGCTTACCTATGACGCCTTTTTCCTGAGCCACACTTCAGAAATCGTTGATGTGCCTGAAATCGAGGAAGTGGACTCCTTCCTGCCACCCTACGAGCCGGAGTTGAAGCTCGACGTAGAGGCCCCCTTGGCCTTCGGCGGCCTGATGTCCCCCGACCTTTATTACGAAGGGCGCTATACCCAACACAGGGACACAATGAGAGTCTTGGAGGTTTATCCCAGGGTCTGTATGGAGTTCCAACGGGTCTTTGGCAGAAAATACGACATTGTTGAAGAATACCGGACCGGGGATGCAGAACTTGTCGTCGTCACCGCGGGGACCATCACCTCTGTGTCACGCATCGCCGTCGATGCCATGAGGGCCAAGGGAAAGCCCGTAGGCCTCGTGAAACTCCGCATCTTCAGGCCGGTACCGGCCGAAGTCTGGCGTTCGGTACTGGGCAGGTTTCCCAAGGTGGTGGTCATCGACCGAAACCTCACCGCCGGTCTAGGCGGTGTGTTTGCGAGCGAGATCCGTTCCGTTCTCTACTCTCTCGAAGAGAGGCCGAAGGTCTATCCCGTTGTTGCCGGCCTTGGGGGCCGTGACGTAACTCCTCGGGACCTGGAAGGGATCATCGAGGCCGCCCTCGGACGTGAGGACCCGGGCTCCGAACCCCTGTTCTGGGGCCTTAAGGAATAGCCACCCGGGCCCGGGGGCCTTGAAAGGGCGACACCGGGCCGATTTTGGAGGTATTCTCATGCAGAAGAAATTCGATATTCCCCGCGAAATCATGTCTCGAGGAGAACTCCTCCAACCCGGCATCCTTTCATGCCAGGGTTGCGGGGCAGCCCTCGCCATGAAGCTGGCCATGATGGGCCTGGGGAAGCGTACAATAGTCGTCATTCCCGCTTGTTGCTGGACCATTATCCTGGGTGTCTATCCTTACTCGGCCTTACAGGTCCCGGTGATCCACGTCCCTTTTGAGACGGCTGCAGTTGTGGCCTCGGGCGTGCGGGCCGCCCTGGACATGCGGGGAGAAAAGGACGTGGAGGTGATGGCCTGGGCCGGCGACGGCGGCACCTTTGATATCGGCCTTCAGGCCCTCTCCGGGGCAGCTGAGCGCAACGACGACATCCTTTATGTCTGTTACGACAACGAGGCGTACATGAACACTGGGATCCAGCGCTCCAGCGCAACCCCCATAGGGGCCTGGACCACCACGACCCCGGCAGGCTCCCTTAAGAAGGAACCCAAAAAGGATCTGGAAAAAATCATGATGGGCCACTCCATCCCTTACCTCGCCACCCTCTCTGTGGCCTACCCCGACGACGCGGTGAAGAAGTTCAGGAGGGCCCGTACCATTCGGGGAACCAAGTTTCTCCATATCCTATCCCCCTGCCCTCCGGGGTGGCGGATCGATCCTTCCCAATCCATCCGCACGGCCCGCCTTGCGACCCTTTCAAACGTCTTCCCCCTGTACGAGGTGGTGGATGGAAAACTCGAACTCAGCCTCATACCCGAGAAGACCGTACCCGTAAAGGAGTACCTTGAGTGCCAGGGCCGTTTCAAGGGGATCACACCGGAGATGGAAGATCTCCTCCAGCGAAACGTTGATCGGAAATGGGAAGAACTGCTCGCAGAGGCTGAAAAGGAGCGTCAGGCCCTTTCCTGAGGAAAAGGCCCTATCCCGGCGAGCCCTCCAACCCCCTCCCGCTGATCGCCCTTCCCGGACCGGAAACCCTTTTCCGTATCTTCTCGGGATTAGGGGCGTCTATCTTCGCCCCCTTCAACCACCAATTCATGAGAAAGGTCTGCAGGATCGAAAGGATTATGAAGTACCCCATCCAATAGGGAAATCCCCCCAGGGAGGGTCGGGAAGCGGTCCATTCCCACCAATCGACGGCAAGCCCGAACAGGAGGGCGAACATGGCGCCGAAGACCAAACTCCTCCTCGAGATGGCGATCCATCCGCGCAGGTCCAGCGAAAGGAGCAGAGTGACGACCAGGTAAACGAGGAAGGTCACCCCGATGATGGGAACAGCGGGCAGGAATCCGCCCGATGGAAGAAGCTTGAGATAGGACAGAACCACCATGCTTTCCCCAGCGAGTATGGACAGGATGGCCGCCGCCGCCCGTGGCCTTTTCAAGTAAAGACCGAAGAACACCGTGGGAAACAGGACAGCCAGCCCCGTAAAGGCCTGGGTGGCAATGTGGAGGATCGTCGAGGGAGGATTGACCGCGAAGATCAGTCCCAGCGCCGCCAACACGGGCACGAAGACCTTCCCTGGCAAAGATGAATCCCCTGCCTTCCTACCCGTTACCAGGGGAAAAACGTCGCGGCTGAAAATGGAGCTTAAAGTCAGGAGCTGGGAGTCCATGGTGGACATGAGCGCTGCCAGACCTGCGGACATGATGAGGGTCCCCATGAAATCACCGCACAGGGAACGAAGCATCATGGGAAGAACCCGATCTGCTTCCTTTCCCACGAGATCCGGAAAAGAGATGTGGCCCAAGACCCCCAGGGTGACGGGCAGGAAGAAAACCAGCGTGCAGACCAGGGGGTAGGAGAGCATGGTGCGACGAATGGCTCTGGGATCCCTGGCGCTGAAAAACCGCTGAAAAAGCTGTGGAAACATGGGATCGCAAAAGAACCAAAGCATCATGAAGCTGAACCACATCGAAGGAGTGAACCTTCCCTGGGGCCCGGGCCGGGACATGAGCGCGGGATCCGCCTTTCGTACCAGGGAATGGGCGAGCTCAAAGCCCCCGTACTGGGCGGAAACCATGATGAGTGCCGTGATCATGAGAGCCACCATGAGCAGACCCTGGAAAACATCGGTCCAGGCGACGGCCCTAAGCCCCCCCCTGAAAACATAGAGGACGATGATCAAGGTGATCAGCGTCGCTCCAAGGCCCTGGGGAATGTCGAACAACTCTTTGAGCACATACCCGCCAGCCATAGGTTGAAGTGCGATATAGGGGATCGTGAAAACGATCATGACCATGGCGAACAAGAAGGAAAGCAAGGGATTCCCGTAAAGGGAGCCGACCAGTTCCGCAGGGGTGACTGCCCCCCGCTCCTTTCCGATCTCCCAGGCCCTCTTGCCGATGATCCAGAAGGTGAGCGCCATGAAGCCCGTTCCAAAACCCACGATCGGAAAGAACGCATAACCGTCCCGGTAACCGGCCCCTGAGGCCCCGAATACCGTAAAGGCCGAAAAATTGGTGGCCGCCATGGTCCCCAGAAGCACGAAGCCCCTGAGGCCCCTTCCGGCCAGGAAGTATTCCTCGGGTGAAGATCGCCACCTCGTCTTTGCGAAAAAACCGATCAACAGGACCACCATGAAATATCCTGCAATGACTGCGATACGAATCTCCATTTTTCACCATACCTCCCCAAAAAAATACGGCCATCCCGCAAGTCGGGATGGCCGCTGCCTGAACATAACTTGCTCTCAATCTCAAAATTTCGGCGGATTATGGCATAACCTCAGCACTCCTTCAAGAAAAAATTGCGGTCCCATGGATGCATGGATGGTTTTTCTTTCAGGCCGAAAGAAGACGATCCGGGATGTCCCGGGGCTTTCTATCGGACGAACCTGGTCTTCCCCTCAATCCCTTTCCTCGGGGGCGCAGGGATCTCATTCCTCGCCCGGCCGATGCATACCAGGGCCAGGGGGGTCTTCTCGGAGTCGATATCCAGAAGCCCCCGGATCGCCTCCTTGTCAAAGAGGGTGAACCACAGGCTGGAAAGGCCGAGGGCCCAGGCCGCCAGGTGCATGTTCTGGATGGCGGCCGCACAGGCATGCTGGTATCCCACCGAACCTTCCTCCTGGAACATGTCCACCCCGGTTTTCTTGGGGTCTCCCACCACGGCGATAATCACGGGTGCGGATCGTAAGAAATCCACACCATACTTACCGAGCCACTTCCATCCGGATACCTCCATGGCCCACTTCCTGCACCTCTCGGCCTCCTCGAAGATCTTTTCCTTGGTCTCTGGATGGGTCACCACAATGAATTCCCAGGGCTGTGCATTAAGAGGTGAAGGGGCCCAGGTCCCGGCCTCCAAAATTTTGTCGATAAGGGCATCATCGATCGGCTCCGGGGAGAAGTCCCTGCAACTCCTCCGTTCCTTCATAGCTGTGAAAACGTCCATCTGCCACCTCCTTTCCGGGGAAACCCCTCTGAAAATCATGGTACTGGAAACAATCTTGATCCTACACGATCAAGTGGGAAGCAAAAACCCATTGGCAGCCCCGGAGGTATCGCAACTCACGGGGGCCGAACCGGTTCCGGGATATGAGAGAGATCAGCGGCTGGTCGGGGAAAGGGACAGATGGACCTTCCGGCGGGTCTTCAAATCCCGGGGTGCTTGATCTTCATGTAATAGGCGTGGGACAGATAAACGGCCGCCAGGGGGTTATGCCCCGTCACCCTGTCCTTCACGGCGAGGACGGTTGTCGGGGCCTCCGCGTACTTGAAGAACAGGGAATCGTGCCCCACGCAGAGCCCGAGGAGAACGTTCAATTCCGTGCCTTCATGGTTGAGAAGCTTCGCCTGAAAGATGGGATTACATAGAGACTCATCCGTTCCCTGGAATATCTTTTCCTCCTCCTTGAGTCCAAGCCTGTCCTTGGAGGTGCGGCCGGCCTTGCAAAGTACGGATACGACCTCGAATCCATGCTCCTTGAATACCTCTTCCACAATACCGGCCTCCTTGGCCAATCCGATACAAAAGGCCAACCCGAGACGCCTGTAACCCATCTTCTTGGCAAACTCGCAGATCTCCACGATCCGTGTCTTGGTCGGCTGCATCACGTAGGGTTGCTGGTGCCGATTGGCGTAACACTCGGCTTCCTGGATCGAGGCCTGCCTGGCGAACTCCCTAATCCTGGGGTCATCGTATTCCGCGTCGGCCTCCTCGAGGACCTCTCTTCGGGTCAGGGTCGGACATCCCTTGGCCCCGCGCCCATCAGCGCTCATACAGAGCTTCTCCATCGCCTCAATAGTGCAGGAGGCACAAGAGGGGAGCGGGCCCTTTGTATTCTCTGTCATAATTCCAGTCCTCTCTTCCTTGAAAATCCTTCTTACTTTATCTCCTTTTCGTACCGCGGGAGGATAACAAAACCCTCAATGGATTACAACAGGAATGGGTTATTCTCCAACAGGTGATTCTCTTCATAAAGACGGGTTTCAAGCAAGGCCCCTCAAAAGCCCTGGCAGGATACACTTGATTCTGCTATGAATATGATCAATATACTACATACCGCCCTTTTTCGGGATACGATATACCCTTGCCCTTTGACAAACCCGCTCCTCCCTAACCGGCCTCCCGACAGCTGAACGCCCTATCTCCATCCAGCATGGCAAAAAAGGCCCGATTTCCAAGGGTCAAGTCGGATACAGGTAACGAGGAGAGATTTTTGGGGAAGGAGTGGTCCGAAGCGGGCGCAAAATCCCTATAAATGGAAGACATTGGGCTGTTCAATCAGGGGGCGATCCATGGAGGAAGAAAGCATTGAGGTTTACCTCCACCCAAATCCTGAAATCCGCTCCTATCTTACCCACCGTACAATATCCCCGCCCCGGGTCGGGATCTTCAGGAATCCCCTGGACGAGGAGGCCCGTGGCGCCCTCAGGACCCTCGGAGAGATCCCGGCCCGGATCGTGATGGATATCCTTTCCCTGCCCGGTGTAGAGGAAGTCCACATCAAGCCGAAGGAAATCAGGGTGAAGAAATCAATAACAGTTACTTGGGAGACTATTCAAGGACCCATCATCGAAACCCTCAGACGCTCCCTGAGACGGAAGGGAATAAGGATCGTTAAAAAATAGGGACCGCCGGGCGAGGGTGTAGGTCGAATCGTTCCGGGATTTGAATTGCGAGGTGAAATTTCCATGGACCATTGCAAGATTTTCCAAAATGTTACGATCATTGACGGCCTTCGGGATAAGCCCCTGCTTGATTCCATGCTGGTGATCGAGGGCGGAACCATCGTTTACGCCGGCAATAAGGATCAAGGGATCCTGGAAAGGTATAGTCATGGGAAAATCGTGGATCTTCGGGGCATGTGGATCATGCCGGGCATGATTGACACCCATGTCCACCTTTCCCTGGACGGGAGTCCCGATTATTTCAGGTTGATGATCGAGGAGACACCCCAGCTTGCAGCCATAAGGGCCGTCAGGAGAGTGAGAAAGATCCTTGAATCGGGTTTTACGACCATCCGGACCATGGGAGACAAGGGATGTATCGACATCGCCGTCAAACAAGCGGTGGAGGAAGGTGAGATCCCCGGCCCGAGAATCCTGACCAGCGGACAGGCCCTCACTATTACGGGCGGGCATGGGGACATGTTCCCGAACCATGTGAAAATCGAAGGGTTGGCCAGGATCGTAGACGGGCCGGACGAGGCAAGAAAGGCCGCCCGGGAGCAACTGAAGCTCGGGGCGGACAATATCAAACTAATGGCCACCGGGGGAGGGATGTCTCCAGGCCCGGGGACGGTTGCACAGTTGACCGTTGAAGAGATGCGGGCGGCCGTGGAAGAGGCATCCAAATACGGTAAGATCACCGGCGCCCATGCCATCGGGGCCGAAGGGATAAAAAACGCCCTTGAAGCAGGGGTTCGGACCATTGAACACGGCTCATTCCTGGATGACACGGGTATCCGTCTCTTATTGGAAAAGGAGGCCTTCCTGGTACCCACTCTTTCCGCGTTCAAGACCCTGAAATTCGGAGAGGATGGGGGAGTTCCTTTGAAGACCATTCGAAAAGTCGAGCATTTTCAAACTGTTCACATGAAAAACCTCAAACGTGCCATCAAAGCAGGCGTTAAGGTGGTCGTAGGAACAGATGCCGGTACACCTTTCAACTATCACGGTGAGAGCGCTTACGAACTGGAATGCCTGGTGGCAAACGGCCTATCGGAGATGCAGGCGATCCGATCGGCCACGAGCATCGCCGCCGAGGCCTTGAACCTTTCCAATGTGGGCGTAATTCAAAAAGGCTGCGTTGCAGACCTTGTAGTCCTCGAAGCGAATCCCCTTGAGGACATAAAAACCCTCCAGCAACCCGAAAAAATTGTGGCGGTCCTGAAAGATGGGGAAATCGTGGCGGGAAAATTACCGGGGGGCCGTGATGGTATTGATGTAAGGTCCGGAGACTGATGGACTCATAAAATTCCTCGTAGAATCAGAGTGTTACAAAAAAGGATCCAAAGATAAGGGTTGTGATTCAGGAATGCCGGACCCCAGGATCTGAAACAAGAACGCCCGCAGATCGTTTTTATCTCTCCATTACTTCTCCCGTACAAACCTCACCTTTTTTCTTGATTCTTCAATCAGAGAAAGAGTATGGTATTTTTGTAGCTATTTGCATACAATAAGTATACACAAAGAGACCTTTAAAAAACAAACGTTTTTCAAAGGTCTCACAAGGGCACTCGGCCCCTCCCTCCATTTCATGAGGCCTTTTATGATTGGGGATCGGGCCGGGGTTTGGGGAACTCCTGATTCAACCGCCACCATCTCAAAGGAGGGAAAAAATGGGTGAGATAAAAACTTTACGAAGGTGTCTATGGATCTTTGGCGTGTTCATCGTCCTTGGGATGATGGGGACCGGCGTGACTACCGCCGAATGCAAGACCAGGGTGGTCATAGCCCAAGGAGTTGAGCCGACAAGGCTGGATCCGGACATGCACCGGGAAAACTCCACCCTGAATGTCATTCTCCATCTCTATGACGCGCTCCTTGAGCGGAACCAGGACGCAAAGATCGTGCCCGATCTGGCTGAATCCTGGCGGATACTGGACGACAGGACCGTCGAGTTCAAGCTCCGCCGCGGTATCACCTTCAGCAACGGGGAACCTTTCAATGCCCAGGTGGTCAAATATAACTTCGAGCGTGTGGCGGGCCTTTTGCCGGGAGCCAAAAAGACCCTTAACGCCAGTGACTACCAGAGCATCAAAGAGGTCAAGATCCTGGACGATTACACCGTTCAAATCATCACCAAGCACCCGGACCCCTTGATCCTCTCCTACATTGCACAGAAATATATGGTGCCTATACAGTACACAAAGAAGGATAACTTCCGAAGCCTGGCGACCAAGCCCGTAGGTACCGGCCCTTATGTTCTCAAGCGCTGGAGGAAGGGAGGGGAATGCGTTCTTGAGGCCAGAAAGGATTACTGGAAAGGGGCGCCGAAAATCGATGAGATCGTTTTCAGGCCCATCCCTGAGGATTCCACCCGAATCGCCGAGCTGAGGGTGGGGAACGTGGACATCATCGCCAACCTCAAGCCCGATAATATCCAGGAGGTAGAGGCTGAGAAGCACCTGGTTGTGAAGCGGGTTCCCAGTACCCGGGTGGCCGCGGTATGGATTAACGCCGAGATGGACAAGCTGAAAGACAAACGTGTGCGAAAGGCCATCAATTACGCTATAAACGTTGATTCTCTGGTAAAAAACGTTATGGACGGAAACGCAGTAAGGGTCTCGACCGTCGCCCCGTCCAATTTCGTAGGCTGGGATCCCCAGGAAAAATTCTATTCATACGATCCGGCCAAGGCCAAGAAGCTGTTGGCGGAGGCTGGTTTTCCCAACGGCTTTGAGGCCACCATTCTAACCCCCAGGGGACGCTATCTCAATGATGTGCAGGCCTGTGAGGCCATCGCCGGCATGCTCACCAAGGCAGGAATACGGACAAAGGTCAACGCCGTGGAATTCGGTGTATTCGCCAAGAAGACCCAGGCCCACGAGATGCCCGAGTTCATGTACGCGGCCTGGGGGAACGCACACTTCGACGTCTGGGACATGATCAAAACCTGTGTCAGGAGCGGGGCCATGTTCTCGTGGTACAAAAATGAAAAAGTGGATGAGTATATTGACAAGGCGGCCCAGACCATTGATCCTGAAAAACACAACAGATACCTCCAGTTGGCGTTGCGTGAGATGTGGGAGGACCCACCCTTCGCGTTTCTCTATGCCCAGCGTGATATCTATGGTGTAAACAAGCGGGTTGTATGGGAACCCCGCTCAGACGAGGAAATCAACCTCTACGGCGCCTACGTGAAAGGAAAATAACCCCATTGGATGGGGGGCGGTGCGGCAGTGCCCCCCGTCCGAACCACCGGTATGTTCGGATACCTTACCAGAAGATTCATCCACTCGGTTTTCATTATCATCGGGATCTCCCTTGCCGTCTTTGCCATTTCGCGGCTTACCGGTGACCCTGTCAGTCTCATGGTCGACTTCGACACCCCCCGGGAAGATCGCGAGGTGTTGAGGAAGGAACTGGGTCTGGACAAGCCCCTTCCCCTACAATATCTGATATTCCTCAAGGGAGCAGTAAAGGGAGAATTCGGCACCTCCATCCGTTACGAGGAACCGGCCCTCAAACTCGTCATCGAGAGGATCCCCGCCACCCTGAGACTTATCGCATTTACCCTCGGCTGGTCTCTTCTTATCGCCATCCCGGTAGGAATCATCTCCGCCCTCAAGCGGAACAGCTTTTTCGATCTGTTCGGGATGGCCATCACATTCCTGGGTCAGTCCATCCCGAGCTTCTGGCTGGGCATCATGCTCATTATGATCGTCGGCGTGAAATTTCACTTATTGCCCATCTCAGGGTACGGGGACGGCGACCTTTTACACGTCGTCATGCCAGCTCTGACCCTCGGGGCTTTCGAGATGGCCTCCTTTGCCAGGATCACTCGATCCAGCATGCTGGAAGTCCTCGACATGGATTACATCCAAACCGCCAGGGCCAAAGGACTGCGGGAGACCGCTGTGGTGATCAAACATGCCTTTCGAAACTCCCTGATTCCTATTGTGACCATCATGGGCATTCACGTAGCACTTCTCATGGGAGGAGCCGTTATAACCGAACAGATTTTCGCCTATCCTGGTGTAGGATGGCTCGCCATTCAATCCATTTACAACCGTGATTTTCCCGTTATTCAAGCAATAGTTACAGTGGTTTCCGTAGGCGTAGTGGCCACCAATTTTCTCATCGATATCCTCTACACCTTGATCGATCCAAGGATCCGCTATGATTAGAGCAAACAATATCCTCAGGAAAATGCGGGGCAACAAGATGATCCTTTTCAGCTCCGTGATCCTGCTCCTTACCATCCTCTGCGGGACCTTCGCAGGGATCTTTGCTCCTTTCAGCCCTTACGATCAAGACCTCACCCATAAACTCAAGCCTCCTCTATGGAGGGATCCCGGGAACCGGATCCATCTCCTGGGGACCGATCAATTGGGAAGAGACGTCCTGAGCCGTATACTCTACGGCGTCCGGGTCTCGTTGGTAATCGGCATCCTGGCGGTAGCGATTTCCGCCGTCTTCGGTGTCGTCCTCGGGCTCCTCTCGGGGTTCTATGGAGGGTTTTTCGACGACCTCATCATGCGGATCGCAGATGTTCAACTTGCCATTCCCCTCATACTGCTCGCCATTTCCGTCATCGTGGTCCTGGGAAGCAACATGAAAGTACTTGTCCTTGTCATCGGACTCACCCAGTGGATGTCTTACGCCCGCATGGTCCGGGGGGAAACCCTTTCTTTAAGGGAAAAGGACTTCGTAAGGTCCGCTTACGCTGTAGGAGCAACCGACACCCGGATCATTCTACGTTATATCCTGCCCAACACCCTCTCATCCGTAATGGTCCTGATTACCCTCAACATGGCAACGGTGATCGTCCTCGAAGCCGGACTCAGTTTCCTGGGCCTGGGAATCCAACCGCCCGAACCATCCCTGGGGACCATGTTGAGTGAAAGCAAAAACTACCTGAGCAGGGCCTGGTGGCTGAGCACCTTTCCCGGTGTCACGATCATGACCATCATTCTGGCCATCAATCTCTTCGGCGACGGACTGAGGGATGTCTTTGATCCCCGCCTGGAAAACTACTGATTGGAGGTGCTTTGAATTGAGAAACACCGTTTTTATGGAAGAGATGACCTGGAAGGAAATCAAACAGTCTATTGAGGAAGGAAAAGATACGGCGATACTGGTGGCCGCTTCAATGGAACAGCACGGCCCTCACCTTCCCATCGCGACCGACACTATCATCGGATACGCCCTTGCCGGGTCTGCGGCGCAGCGGCTAGGAAACGCCCTGGTGGCACCGGTTATCCGGCCTGCATTATCTCAGCACCACGTGGGATTTCCCGGAACCATCACCTTCCGAATGAAAACCTTTTTGGGCGTATTGAAAGATTGTTGCAGCGGCCTCAAGGCCCATGGATTCCGAAATGCAGTGCTCTTCGTCTCCCACGGCGGCAACATGGATGCCCTGAAGGCCTTCACTCCCTACATCGCCAGGGATATCGGAAACGACATGCGTATTCACCTTGTCTTTGCACTGGAAAGGTTCATGGAAACCACCCGCGAAATCCTGGACAAGCAGGGAATAACTCCTGAAAAGGCGGGGGTCCATGCAGGATTCAGTGAAACGGCCCTCATGCTGTACCTGAGGCCGGATCTCGTGGACATGAATCTGGCCGGGCCGGGACTAGTGGAGGAGAAATTCTACCGTAGGGAAAACCTGGAGAATTTTAAGATTAGCACCTTCATTCACGGTATCGGTCATTTTTCCTGGAACGGAATACTGGGAGATCCCATGGGGGCGGATGCCCGGGTGGGCGAGGAGATCTTCCAGGCCACCGTTGAAGGCCTTGTTGAGGAAATCCGGCAATGCTTGGGCATGGAAGGAGGAAAAGAAAGTTGAAGACAAAAGTGCTGATGGAAGAAATGAGCTGGGTAGAGATCCAGGAGGCCCTTCGCGAAGGGAAAGATGGGGTCATTGTGGTATCGGGCTCCATCGAACAGCACGGCCCACACCTGCCTACCGCCACGGATACTATCCTGGGATACGAAGTGGCCAAACGGGCGGCCGAGGAACTCGGCGACATCCTTGTCGCTCCCGTCATTCGGCCTTGCCTTTCCGCCCACCACATGGGATTCCCGGGTTCCTTCACCCTGAGCTGGGAGACCTACGCCGCGGTCCTGAGGGACTATTGCGAAAGCCTTGCCGAGGGGGGCTTCAGGAACATCGTCTTGACCTCTTCCCACGGGGGAAACATCGCTGTACTAAAGGCCCTTGTTCCAGACCTGGCAAGGGACCTGTGGGACCGAACCCACATCCACTTCGTTGACTTTCTAAGCCTTGCGGAGGAATCAGAAACGGCTTATCTGGAAACCCTGGGAATCTCAAGGGTCAAGGGGGGAGTCCATGCCGGGTATTCGGAGACCTCCCAGATGTTGGTGACAAGCCCCCATCTTGTGGAAATGGATGAGGCTCAAAAGGGCTTGGACGATGAAAGCTTCTATGCCCCGGAAAACATTTCGCGCTCCCAGGTCGACCTGTTCATCCGTGGTCTCGGGTCCTTTTCTCCCAACGGAATCCTCGGGGACGCACGTGGGGCTGATCCAGCCACCGGGGAGAAGCTCCTTCAGATCGCGGCAAAGGCCCTCGTCGAGGGCATTTCAAACGCCCTGAAGAATCAGGATCCCTGAGGAGGGGGCCAAAAAGCATTCAACCCTTTAGTAAGGTAAACGATTCTTTGATGATCTTCAGCTCCTAAGGTGATGTGAATTTCAGGCACCACACCCAGTGGTCAGGTTCCGCCTCATGCATGCGGGGAGGTTCCCGGCGGCATCGTTCCTCGGCCTCGGGACACCTCGTGTGAAAACGACATCCCGGCGGCGGGTCCACGGGATTGGGAACATCTCCTTCCAGAATAATCCGCTCCCGCTTCAGTCCTGGTTCTGGCACCGGCGAGGCTGAAAGCAGTGCTTTCGTATAGGGATGAAGGGCGCCCGATCGAAGCCTGTCCGCACCGGCCACCTCTACGATTCGCCCAAGATACATCACCGCGATCCGGTCGCACAGGTGCTCGATGACGGAGAGGTCGTGAGAGATGAAAAGATAGGTCAGGCCCATATTCTCCTTTAATTCCACAAGCAAGTTGATGACCTGGGCCTGAATGGAAACGTCCAGGGCGGAAACCGGCTCATCACAGACAACGAATTTCGGATTCAACGCCAGGGCGCGGGCGATGCCGATTCTTTGCCTCTGTCCTCCGGAAAATTCGTGCGGATAGCGGTTCAAATGCTCCTCTTTGAGCCCCACCTCTTCCAGGAGCCTCAGGACCCTTTCTTTTTGCGTCTTTTGGTTTCCCCACCCATGGATGACAAGGGGTTCCCTGATCAACTGCTCCACAGTGTATCGGGGATTCAGGGAAGAGTAAGGATCCTGGAAGATGATCTGCATTTCGGCTCTGAGGCGGCGCAGGTGCTCCTTGTCAAGGGAGGTGATGTCCTGCCCCTGGAATAGAATCGCTCCTTCTGTAGGTTCCTCCAAACGGAGAGCAATTCGACCAAGAGTGCTCTTTCCACAACCGCTCTCCCCGACCAGGCCGAGGATTTCCCCCTCCCGGATGAAAAACGAGACACCGTCTACGGCCTTGATGGTCTTCTTCCCCGCGGAAAAGGCCCCTTTCCTGATCGGGTAGTATTTCTTCAGGTTTTCCACACGAAGCAGTTCCTGCGATTCCATTTCTTCCGCCCTCAATGCACGTGAAGCCAACACCGGCAATGATGCTCAGGCGCGACTTCCACATCCGGAGGATCTTCCTTGAAGCACTTTTCCCAGGCCCTGCTGCACCTGTCGCTGAACCTGCATCCCTGGGGCAGGCTGGTCAGGCTGGGCACCACACCGGGAATGGCCTCCAGCTTCCTTTGTCTTGTGCGATCCCTGCCCGGCCTTGGGATGGATCGCATCAGACCGACTGTGTAAGGATGGACCGGATGGGTAAAAAGTTCATACACCTCCGAATATTCCACGATTTTGCCGGCATACATCACCGCCACGTACTGGGCCGTCTCGGCAATAACCCCCAGATCATGGGTAATCAGGATGATGGAAGTCCGGGTCTCTTCCTGGAGTTTCAGCATGAGGTCCAGGATCTGGGCCTGGATCGTCACATCCAGGGCCGTGGTGGGTTCGTCCGCGATCAAAAGCTTCGGGGAACAGCAAAGCGCCATAGCAATCATAACCCTCTGCCTCATTCCTCCGCTTAATTGGTGAGGATACGCCTTCGCGCGCCTGGCGGGGGCCTGAATCCCGACAGCTTTCAACATCTCTACGGAATGGGCAAAGGCCTCCCGTTTCGGCAGGTCTTGGTGAAGGCTGATCGCCTCGGCAATCTGATCTCCCACCCTGTGGACCGGGTTAAGGGAAGTCATGGGTTCCTGGAAGATCATGGAAATTCGGTTTCCCCTGATTCTTCTCATTTCGGCAATGGGTTTTTTCAGCAGATCTTCCCCTTCGAACAGGATCCTGCCGGCCTCGATCTTACCGGGCGGATCCTTGATGAGTCTCAGAATGGAAAGGGCCGTGACGCTCTTCCCGCAACCCGATTCCCCCACGAGCCCGACGACTTGCCCTTCCTTTACAGACAGGTCCAGATCGTCGACGGCCGTTGCGGCACCCATTTTGGTATGAAAGCTGGTCTTCAGACCTTTAATCACCAGGAGTTCCCGTTGAGGGGACATCTTCTCGACACTTTCTCCAGTCATATCGGCTTCTCCCCGGTAAACCCCCTGGCCTCAGTAATCCGTCAAGTCGTCTTTCCGGCCAGAGACAGATAGGAGCGCAGATTCACCTTCTTGTTTGTAAGGCCCAGTTTCTTCCGTATCTTGTCCCGATGAAAATCGACGGCCGCCTTGCTGACGCAAAGTATCTCAGCGATTTCCTTGGTCGTTTTTCCCACCTTGATGAGATTGGCCACCTGGATCTGTCTGGGGGTCAGGATCGGATGGGTGGCGGACAATTCCCGGTAAAATGGATCGATGATATCATGGAGGTTGGACTTGATGATTTTCACGTAGGCCATGTGCCTGGCGTCCAAGGGTGCTTTTTCCAGATCCTCCACGAAAGGCATGATCAACTTTTCAACGTTAAACAGGATGTTCTTTTGGAGTTCTATCCTGTCCTCGTTTCGCTGGTCGAGCAGTACTCTGAGGGCCGTGTTGGTCTCTTCAAGTTTTCTGGATTGGACTTCCAGCTCTGCTTCCCTCTTTTTGAGGGCCTCCTCCGCCCTCTTCCTCTCGGTGATGTCCACCACGTTGACAAGGGTCGCCGGTTCATCAAAATCATCTATCACGGTGGCCCTCACCTCAATCCAGATAACCTCCCCGTCCTTTCGAATCCATCGGGTTTCATAATAATCTCTCACCTTCTTCTTCTTCAATCTGGCCAGGGCGATCTTCCGGACCCTCTCCCGCTCTTCGGGATGCACCATCTCGTAAGGCCCCATCTTCCTGATATCCTCCGGGGTGTATCCCGTAATTTCCTGAAATGTCTGGTTCGTGAAGATAATCCCTTTGGCGGTCGTAATGAGGATACCTGTGAGAGAATGGTCCACCAAGGCCCGGAAAAGGGAATCGGATTCGGTGATCGGCACCTTTTTCTTGGGAGAAGTCGTTCTTTGCTTGCCCATGAGAGACACCAAACTTGTACCTGAATCTTGCAAGCGTCGAGTTTGCCGAAGATGCAAGGCATCGACCGCATTCAGGTTGTAATTTCATCCACCGGGCGGTGGGCCTTCCTTCTGCTGACGCCCTTTCCGCATAGTTTTGGAAAAGACCCAACCCCCGGAAAGATACCAAAAAACCCACCGGTTATCAAAAGACTCGCGCGGCACGGTGATCCCGGCCTTTAGTATTAGGATATACCTAATACTTTACCCTTAATCAACTAATATTGAAACTATCTTTTTATCTTTGCTATGATTTTTTGAATATGGAGTTCGGCAAACCGGTTGCGGTCGCTCGCCCAGGGTTTCCAAGATGTTTTACGTAGGCACCCATCCTTCTCTTTTGATCCCGGAAAGTCCGCGCCTCAAGCCCATCTCCCTCAGCTTCGGAAAAATCAATCCCGCGCCCTTCGGCGCGGTCAGGCCAGGGACCGGATCCGGCAGTTACGGGACCGGGCAATTTTTACAATGGTACAACAAGGAGGGTTGAAAATGAAGAAATGGATCGTGGGAATCGTCTTGATTGCCTTTTTTTGTGTCCCTTTCATGATCGTGCAGCACTCTTACGCTGCAGATAATGTCTGGCGCATCGGGACCATCTTTCCAATGACCGGTCCCCTTTCCAAAAACGGAATCAAGAATTCCGACGGGGTCAAAATCGCCACCGAGATGATAAACGATGCAGGCGGCGTGCTGGGGAAAAAAGTCGTCCTGGTGAGCGCGGATGCCCCGGATCCCCAGGCAGCTGCCAGTGAGGCAAACCGGCTGATTACCCACGAAAAGGTAACGGCCATCATCGGAACCCAGGCCAGCAGTCTTTCCATGGCGGCAACGACCGTTGCTGAAAAAAACAAGATCTTTTACCTGGAAAATGAGGGAATTTCAGGCCTCATCACCGCCCGCGGCTTCAAGTACATCTTCCGGACCACCTTTAACAGCACCATGATGACCACCCAGATGGTGGATTACGCCGCTGATGTCCTCGGTCCCAGAAAACTGGGGAAGAAAGCCAGTGAACTCCGTCTGGCAATCATTCACGAAGACGGCGGGTTCGGGACCTCTTCAGGCAAGGGCCTCATGGCCAGGGCGAAGCAAAGGGGGCTGAAAGTCGTTGCTTCCGAGACATACAGCGCCAAGTCCACAGATCTCTCTTCCCTTGTTCTGAAACTCAAGCGGGCGAAACCCGATATTCTTCTGGCCGCCCAGTACATCAACGACTCCATACTCTTCCACAGGCAGGCACGTGAGATGAGATTTAAGACCCTGGTGATCGGAACCACTGCCGGACAGGGCAATCCCGATTTCTACAAGGCCCTTGGCAAGGACGCCGAAGGTGTACTGGCAGGCGGCATCCCCTCCGAGATCTCCGTTGAAGGGCTTGCTGAAGGCCCCAAAAAAGACGCCAAGGAATTCGTCCGCCGTTACCGTGAAAGCCATAACGGTGAATATCCCAATCCCACATCCTTCGTAGGGTTTGCAGGAGCTTGGGTCCTTTACAAGTTTATCCTTCCCAAGGCCGGCAGCCTGGATCCTGAAAAACTGAGGGAGGCCGCCCTGAGTTTGGATATTCCGAGAGGACAGGGGGTTCTTAACTGGGGAGTGAAATTCGCGGGCCCGGACCAGAAAAACGCAGGACAGAATCTCTATGCCTCTGCTGCCATCAACCAGTGGCAAAACGGGGAGATGAAACTGATTTATCCGAGAGAAATCGCTTCCTCGGATCTCAAGTAACAGGCAACCGCAGGATGATTCCATGGATCTCCGGTTAACAAGATCCATGGAATCATCCGTTGCGCCTTTCGTTCCAGATTCTGCCTCACCCTGGATCGGAACAGGGAGAAGCAGCCTGGGCCTCCTGATCATCCGGCATGCCGCGAAAGCCGGTCTCAATTCAAAAAAGGCGCTAGATCCAGGGGGAAAACTCCGCAAATTTTTTCTCAGAAGGAACGCGAAAACAGATGGACGCAACCCTCTTTTTCCAGCTTCTGATCGCCGGTATCCTGCTCGGGGGCATTTACGCTCTGGCGAGCATCGGGCTAACACTCATCTTCGGGGTCATGAAGATCGTCAACTTCGCCCACGGCGAATTCCTGATGCTGGCCATGTATTTCAGTTACTGGCTTTTTCATTCTCTGCATCTGGATCCATACATTTCCATCATTGTCGTCGCCCCCGGACTTTTCTTGCTGGGCCTCATTGTATATCGTATCATCATCAAGCCCACCATCGGGGCTCCAGTCCTGGCGCAGATCTTCGTCACCGTGGGCTTGTCCATGGTGATCGAGAACCTGGCGCTTCTCATCTGGTCCGCGGATTTCAGGACCGTCTCCCTTGATTACCTTCAGCATTCCATCCTGATCGGTCCCTTTCCCTCCCTCGGACTGGAGGAAATGATCATTAATCCCGCGCGTCTCATCGCCTTTATCATTGGAACCTCCCTGGCGGTTGCTTTTTACCTGTTTCTGAAATTCAGCTATACCGGGAAGGTGATCCGGGCCACATCACAGGATCGATCCACCGCACAACTCATGGGAATCAATATAGACAAGATCTATAGGGTGACCTTCGCCATCGGAATCTTTCTGGTCGGTGTGGCCGGGGCCCTGATGATTCCCATTTATACCGTGCATCCCTTCGTCGGATTCGAATTCGTCCTTGTCATGTTCGTCGTGGTGGTCCTCGGGGGAATGGGCAGCATCGTCGGGGCCATGATCGCGGGAATCTTCATCGGAATAATTGAAGTGTTTTCCGGTTACATCCTGGGTCCTGACAGCAAAGAGGCCATCTATTTCCTGGTGTTTATCGCAGTGCTGGTCATAAAACCTTCCGGATTGTTCGGACTAGAAGGAGAAGAAGAGCTTGAACGAATCGAAGCCATCGACGCATAGGGGGAACACCCTTCAAATCGCCGTTCTGATCCTGGGATTTCTCGCTGCGGCCATCGGGCCGCTCTTCATCAAGAATGATTTCTATCTGGACGGCTTTATCCTCATTTTTCTCTGGGGTGCCTTTTCCGGCGCATGGAACATCATTTCCGGCTATGCCGGGATGGTTTCCCTGTGTCACAACGCCTTTTTCGCCATCGGGGCCTATACGTCCACATTGCTTTTCCTTCGCTTCGGCATTACTCCATGGGCGGGCTTGCTCGTCGGCGGCCTCCTTGCGGCGGCTGTTGGACTGCTTCTCGGGATCGTGTGTTTCCGGCTGAGGAGCCACTACTTTGTTTTGGCCACCCTAGCCTTCGGACAGGTGACCTTCATCATCAGCACGAACTGGCGTTCCCTTACCGAGGGCGCCGAAGGACTCGCTCTGCCCAT
This sequence comes from Deltaproteobacteria bacterium, assembly GCA_019310525.1. NCBI lineage: Bacteria > Pseudomonadati > Myxococcota > Myxococcia > Deltaproteobacteria bacterium. The sequence goes on from JAFDEE010000026.1 coordinate 27,245, forward strand.
TGAACCAAGTTTTTACAACATGATTTTCCAGGGGAAGCTTCCCTATGTATACCTGGGCCTGGCCCTGCTGCTGTTGGTCATGATCATCTCCTATTCCATCGAAAATTCACGGCTCGGATATTACCTTACAGCCTTCAGGGAAAACGAGGACGCAGCCCGCGCGCTTGGTGTTAAAACGGGAAGGGTTCGTTTGATCGCCATGGGGATCAGCTCCTTTCTCGCGGCCGTAACAGGCACCTTTTACGCCCAGTACATCATCTATATCGACCCTTCAAGCGTGGCCCGACTTCAGCTATCGGTCCAGGTGGCCCTCTTCACCATTGTGGGCGGACTCGGCACCGTCCTGGGGCCCACGATAGGCGCTATCATTTTCATTCCGATCACCATATTCCTGAGGGCCACTCTGGGGACGGCGGTTCCCGGCCTTCACATGATCATCTACGGGTCGATCCTCATCCTTGTGCTCCTTTTCATGCCTAAGGGCATTTACGGAACATTAAAGGGCAAGGGTTACCCGGCCTTTTCACGCAAACTCTATAAGGGAAGAAGTTGAGGAATTCGCCCCATGCTTGAGGTCCATGAGATAAGCAAGTTTTTCGGTGGAAACCCGGCCCTTCAACATGTCAGCTTCCGGATCGACAAGGGAGAGGTCGTGGGACTCATCGGTCCCAACGGATCCGGAAAGACCACCCTTTTCAATGTGGTCACGGGATTTCTCCGTTCCAAGACTGGCTCCATCCGCTTTGATGGAAAGAACATCTCCTGTATGAAACCCGAAGATATCTGCTTCCTCGGGCTTTGCCGCACCTTCCAGATCACCAAACCCTTCAGCAACATTCCCGTGCTCAAGAACGTCATGATCGGGGCGCTGGTCAGGGAAAAGAGCCTCAAAGGTGCCAGGAAAAAGGCTGAAGAGGTACTGGAGTTCGTCGGTATGCAGGACAAGAAGGACGTCCTGGGAAAGAGCCTGACCATCGCAGACCGTAAACGTCTTGAGATTGCCAGGGGACTGGCTACCTCCCCAAGGCTTTTCCTCCTTGATGAAGTCATGGCGGGCCTTACTCCAAGCGAACTCCAGGAGATAATGGCCCTTATCCGCAAGATGGTGGACTCCGGGATCACGCTTTTCGTGATCGAGCATATCATGGCGGCGATGATGAACCTGGCCGAGAGAATCATCGTACTGGATCACGGAGAAATCATCGCCCAGGGGGAACCTGCGGAAATAGCCTGTGATCCCAATTGTATCAAGGCTTACCTAGGAGAGGAGTATCTGAGTGCTCAACATCAACAACCTTAACGTTTCCTATGGTGATGTCCAGGTCCTTTTCGACGTATCCTGCTCTATTGAAGAGGCGGAACTCGTATCGATCGTCGGGGCCAACGCTGCGGGAAAAAGCACCCTTCTAAGAGCAATATCCGGAATCTTGCGAAAGGTATCCGGATCCATCCGGTTCAAGGAAAAAGAACTCGTGGGCATGCCCGCCCATGAAGTGGTTTCCCTCGGGATCGTTCACATCCCCCAGGGACGCCGGGTCTTTCCTGCGATGACGGTCCAGGAAAACCTGGAACTCGGATTTTACTCCCAGAGGGCGGGAGGAGGCATTCAAGAACTGCTGAATCAGATGTACGACTTCTTCCCTGAGCTCTCCAAACTAAAGGGTCGACTAGCCGGGCGGTTAAGTGGAGGAGAGCAGCAAATGCTGGCCATCGCCCGGGGCCTGATGGCTCGTCCGGTGCTTCTCACGGTGGACGAACCCTCACTCGGCCTTGCCCCGATTCTAGTTGAAAAAACCTTCCAGATCATTGAAAGGATCAAGCAGGAAAAAGTCACCATATTGCTCGTGGAACAAAACGTGTTCAAGGCCCTAAACATCTCCGACCATGCCTACGTCATAGAGAACGGCCGTATCGTAATGCAAGGTCTCGGTAAAGATCTGCTCCAGGATGAACACCTGAAGAAGGCCTATCTCGGTATGTGAGGGTTCTTTACCGAAATTTCCAACTCTCCTATCGGCGGGCTTTCTGATGTCAGGACCGCGTGCGCCCGATTTGTGAGGAAAGCCACCCGCAAAAGAAACCTCCGGCCGGGCCGACCTTCCTGTTTTTTTTCGATTTTATGGACCCAGGAGAAAAGAAAATGCACGAAACAGTGAACAAATCGGATTCCTCCCTGGAAAGGGAATTCCCTTTCCAGGTTCCCGACTACCGCTTCGATCAAAAAAACGAGATGTTCAAGAGGCGAACCTGGGATCCGGAGTTCAAGCCCCATGGAGACCGCCTTTACAATACCATCAAGTTCCAGGACAGATACGGATACCGCAAATTGGATTATGCCTTGCGTAATGCCGCATGGAACCTGGAATACGGGTATGCATTCGGCAATATGTGCAGCAACTACGGGCTCTATTCCTGGGACCACATCCCGGCAAAGGCCAAGCGTTTCGTGGAAACGGGAGGGGCTGTCAAGAACAGCCCCGAGGTCAACACCCGTATCGTGAAAAAGGCGGCCAGGCTTTTCGGGGCGGACCTTGTGGGCGTCTGTTACGCCCACCCCAATCTCGTCTATTCCCACGAATACGACCTCGTTCACATGGAACACAAGCCGCTGGAACTACCGCCGGGATGCACCAACGCCATCGTCATGGCCATAGAGATGAACTACGAGGCGACCCGCTACTCCCCGGATGCCATATCTGGCGCGGCCACCGGCCTCGGCTACTCGATGCAGGCCGTAGTGGCCAACCTCCTGGCCGCTTTTATCCGCGGCCTCGGGTACCGCGCGGTCCCGTCCGGGAACGACACCGCCCTGTCCATCCCCCTGGCCATGGCTGCCGGCCTTGGAGAACTGGGACGCATGGGACTTCTTATCACCCCCGTGTTCGGGCCGCGGGTCAGGATATGCAAGGTTTTCACGGACCTTCCCCTTGTCCACGACACCTATCGACCTTTCGGGGTTGCCAAATTCTGCGAAACATGCAAAAAATGCGCGAGAAACTGCCCTTCCCAGGCCATCACCTTCGGGGAGCCGACCATGGAGGGACCTTCCATGTCCAACTTTTCCGGGGTCCTGAAATGGTATATCAACCCGGAAAAATGTTTTCTCTTCTGGGTCAAGAACTGGATGGATTGCAACAATTGTGTCATGTCCTGCCCCTTTAACAAGCCCGCGGGAAAGATCCATGACCTTACCAGGTTCTTGATCCGCCGCGCGCCGATTTTCAACCGTGCCTTCCTGTGGATGGACGATCTCATGGGATACGGGAAACCTCTGCGGAACAAGAGATACTGGGAACGGCCTTAACTCCAGGCCTTACCAACCATTTCCCAAGGCGCACCTGTTGAATCCCGGGACCGGGTTATTCGGTCCAAATCCCTTCGTGATATGGGCGGGGAAGGCCCCAAAGGATTATCAGACTTGTAATTCCCATGGAACTGCCTTTTTACCACATCGGCGAGCTGGCCGCCCTGGGGGCGGCTTTCCTTTGGGCGGTGGCCACCGTCCTTTTTCGCCGCATCGGGTTCGAAATCCCTCCCCTCCTTTTGAATCTGCTAAAGGGCCTGGTCAGTCTCTTACTGGTGGGCCCAACCTTACTCCTCACTCAAGAGTCACACACCCCTGTGGAACCTGCGGGCTGGTTGCTGCTCCTTTTAAGCGGGGTGTTCGGCATCGGCTGCGGCGACACCTTTTTTTTCGCATCCCTGAACCGGATCGGCGAGGGCCGCTCGGTCCTGATCGTCGAAACGGTGGCCCCACTTTTCGCCACTCTTTTCTCGATGGGGTTCCTGTATGAATTTCTTCCTCTCCAGGGATTCCTTGGAATCGCTGTGACCGTGGCTGGGGTCGGCTGGGTCCTTGCCGAGAGAACCACTCCCTCCGACGGCGCCAGAAGGCGGGCCAAGCGCGGAATTCTTCTTGGACTTGCGGCCGCCTTTTTCCAGGCGGTCGGTTCGGTTCTTTCCAGGGCGGCCTTCCTTCACACCGAGATCACGCCGATGTGGAGCACCCTGATCCGGCTGATCGGTGGGAACCTCTTTTTACTCGTTTTCATCCCCCTTCGGGGCCAGGCCCTGTTTCCAAGAGCATTGATGTCTCTGAAGATCTGGACATTCATTCTCGCTGCGACCTTTTTTGGAACCTACCTGGGCATCCTGTTTCAACAGATCTCCCTGAAATATACCAGTGCAGGGATCGCTCAGACCCTCATGGGAACGAGCGCTTTGTTCGTCCTGCCTTTCACTCTCTTGCGGGGAGAACGGGTAAGCCTGCGGGCGGTACTGGGTGCCCTCGTTGCCCTCTGCGGTATCTTTTTGCTCTTCAGTCTGAAATGACAGGAGAAAAGGAGATTTCAATGAAAGTCGTGAATGAACCCACATACAAGAAATACATTACAGGGGAACTGAAACGATTCGACGACCGGAATACGGCCTTCAGCCGGGGCCACGTGGAGGGGAACAAGTACACGGCCATGCACGAGAAAGGCATCACGAACATGCTGAACGCCCCTCCGGGTCAAACCATCCTGGACCATGCAACGTCGGTGGCCGGGGGCACTGTGGATTACGTGGTGCGCATGAATCTCCTCGGGAGGGAAATGAAGCCGATCTATAATGACGGGTATCGTCTGAAGGATCCAGACCCCGCCGCCATGAGCCGGGTAATCAAAGAAAAGGCCAAATGGATCGGAGCGGACGACGTGGGCATCGCCCGGATCAACCCCCTGTGGATCTATTCCCACTGGGGCCACCACAACGTCAAGTATTCCCAGGCCGCCGAAGTAGGGGATCCGATTGAACTTCCATCCGGATATAAGTTCGTGATCGTCATGCTCAACGAGTTGGCACACGAAGTCATACAGCGGTCCCCTGCGGTTGAATACGAAACGGACATCAGCTACTCAAAAGGGGTATGGTGCGCGGCCTCCCTCGCTACTTTCATAACTGAACTCGGGTACCGGGCCATACCGACGGTCAATGAAATCGGGATCAACGTGGCCATGGCCGTGGATGCCGGCCTGGGTGAAATGGGGCGGAGCGGGCAGCTCATCACCCGCGATTACGGCCCCAGAGTGCGCATCAGCAAGGTCTTTACGGATCTCCCCCTTATTCCTGACCGACCCGTTGATATCGGGGTCCAGGAGTTTTGCGAGAAGTGCGCGATCTGCGCCCAATACTGTCCCAGCGAGGCGATTCCCATGGGGGAGAGAACAGACAGGGCATGGGATGAGTGCAATTCCCCCGGTATGCTGAAATGGCCGATCCATGCCATGAAATGCTTTGATTGGTGGGTTAAAAACGGGAACCACTGCTCCATTTGTATTCGCGTTTGCCCGTGGAACAAGCCCAACGACGCCCTCCACAAAGGGGTCCGTTTCTTTGCGGAGCGAAACATCTTCACCCGACTCATCGTCCGGATGGATCAAATGATGGGTTACGGGAAACAGGTGGTGAAGGACGGCCCAGTAAAGGACTGCTCCGTGGAGCGAAAGAAGAGATGATCGAGTAGAGGAGGGGGAAACGCCTTACTTTTTCTCTTACCGGGATTCGGGGAAAAAATATGGCTATTTCTTTACCACCACCGTCGCCATGTTCTCACAGGCCGACCGCAGATCGAGTTTGCAGGCCGATTTGAAATCTCTCAGGGCCGACTTGAAGTCTCCCTTCTCCCGAAAGGCCAACGCCCTGGTATTGTATGCTTCCGCAATTTTCGAATCCAACACCAAAGCCCTGTCACAATCCCGGATGGCCTCATCAAACCGTCCCTTTTCATAAAGGGCCCGGGCCCGGTAAACATAGGAAGAAGCGAGCCTGGAATCCAGGGAAACGGCCCTTGTTGCGGCCTCGATTCCTTGATCCCATTCCCCCTTAATGAGGCTGCGGCGACTCAACTCTGCATAATAGATCGCAAGGGGGCTGTTTCTCGGCCTGTCCCTCACGGCCAACACTCGGTCCCGGTTTCCATGCTTGTCGACAACCTCGTAGGTCACGGCCATCAGATGCCAGGTTCCATTGAACCGATCCACCGGGCTGACCATGTAAGTACCCAGTCCAAAAGTCGCAACATCAAGGGAATCCGCGATCATGGTCTCGATTACACTTCTCTCCCTCTCGTACCTGTAAACGGCCACATAGACATCCTTGTCCAGAACCATTGTAAGCACAGGGACACCCAGATACTTCTCAGCCTTTTCGCGGGTGATCCCCACATAGATCGGGCCGAAGGAGGGGGCGGTAGAACCCAACCTGGTGAAGAGCCCTGAACTCGTCGTAGGGGTCAGGATATGTGAGGCCAGGGGCCAGCACCCGAAAAGAAACCAGGAAATGGAAAACAAGAGAAGGAATCTTCCGATGGCATAAAGCTTTTTCACCTTTCTCCCCCTTACAGCATTTTGGGTCGAAAAAAGGTTTTTCAATTTGCATGCCACCGGGTATCATCTGGAGAGAGGAAGCTCCATATCAAAAAAACCCTGGGAAATAAAAGAGATACAAATGGAATTTCCGATGTGGAAACTCTATACTAAACCTTGTCCATCCCTCTCCGGTAATAGAATCTTCCGCCAGAAGGCAAATTTTTCCTATGGAGCCCTACGGGTGAACCCGTGGTTACCCACCTCAGGCTTTGGGTGACATCACGCCATAGCACAACAATTGTTTGCACATTCACCCACAGGCAAGCCCGTGGTCTTCTGCGAAGGCGGGTAAAAGAAACAAAAAGGGCCCGCATTCAAGATCCTCACGGCAGCACTCTCAACAGGCTCCCCGTGATGCACATCCTTCAGCGGGCCCCCTGGTTTTTTCATACAGGGCCGAATCGGTCCCTTATGCATTGAGACCTTTGAAAAACGTTCAATTTTGTTCAAGGTCAAGGAAGGCGAAAATTTTAACCACAGGAATACATTGAAGTATTTCGAGGATTAAAATTTGAGCCTGACGCCGAGATTGCTTCGGGGGGTCTCCCGACGCTCCTATAGAAGCTTTCCGACCACCTTCTCGACTTCCTCGATGAGACGGCCGCTTCTTACCAGGGCGACCATGGTCTCAATGTCCTTGTACAGGATTCGGTCTTTTTCAAGGCGGGGGACGGTCTCTCTGATGGTCTTATAGGCCGCCAGAGTCCCTTCACCGGGTTTCATATTGGTAAAGAGATCCATGGCCTGGGCTCCGCAGAGAAGTTCAATGGCGATCACGTATTCCGTGTTTTTCACGATTTCGCGGCATTTCCTGGCGGCGATGGTCCCCATGGAGACGTGGTCTTCCTTGTTGGCCGAGGTGGGGATGGAGTCCACGCAGGCGGGGTGAGCGAGAACTTTGTTCTCCGAGACCAGGGATGCGGCCGTGTACTGGGAAATCATGTACCCGGAATTAAGCCCCCCGTCGCTGACGAGAAAGGCAGGCAGACCGCTCAACTGTGGATTTACCAGCCGCTCGATCCGCCTCTCCGAGATATTGGCCAACTCTGCGACGGCCATGGCCATGAAGTCCATGGCAAGGGCCACGGGCTGTCCGTGAAAGTTGCCCCCCAGCAGGAAATCCTTCTCTTCTTCAAATATGAGCGGATTGTTGGTTGAGGAGTTCATCTCGATCTCCACCACTTTCCTGGCATGGTTGATAGCATCCTTACTTGCGCCATGCACCTGTGGAGAACACCTAAGGGTGTAAGCGTCCTGCACCCGGGAGCAATCCTTGTGGGAGGAAATGATCTCGCTGTTCCGAGTGATTCTTTCCATGTTGTCCGCAGCAGCGCTCTGTCCTTCGTGGGGCCTGACCCGGTGAATCCTGGAATTGAACTCCGTTCTGCTCCCCATGAGGACTTCCAGGCTGAGGGCGGCAGCGATATCCGTGGTCTTGGCCAGTTTCTGGGCGTCGTATACGGAAAGTCCCCCGATGGCCGTCATCACCTGGGTACCGTTGACCAGGGCCAGGCCCTCTCCAGCCTCCAGGCTGAGGGGTTGCAGGCCGCACCTCCTAAGGGCCTCTTCTCCTGAAACCCTTTCGCCGTTCAAAAAGGCTTCCCCTTTCCCGATGAGCACGAGGCCCAGGTGAGCCAGGGGAGCCAAGTCCCCGCTCGAGCCCACGGAACCCTTCTCTGGAATCACAGGGTAGATACCACGGTTCAGGACCTCGATTAGGGTCTTCACGGTCTCTATCCGACTCCCGCCGATCCCCCGGGCCAGATCCTTGATCCGCAGGGCCATTATCGCCCGCACCGTCTCCTCGTCCAAAGGATTCCCGACACCTGCCGCATGGCTCATCAGGACGTTAATCTGCAGTTGGCGGGTATCTTCCCCTGAAATGGTCACACTGCTCATGGCCCCGAATCCGGTTGTGATCCCGTAAATAACCCTTCCTTCCTTGACCCACTGATCTATGAGTCCGCGGGATCGTATGATTCGCTCTTCTGAATCCTTGGAAAGGCGAACCTTGCTTCCATTCCTTGCTATGGCCACAAGGTCTTCAATGGTCATTCCGTCGAAACCGAGTTCAATCTCTTTCATCATTAACACTCTCCCTTTCACTTTCAATTTTTCAGTCCCGGGATCGGGGCCGCGTCACCAAACGCCGGAACAAAGAATCTCAGGCATTTAGATAGAAGAAGATAACAAAAGTCCGGCCTGAAACCAAGAAAAAAGGGAGCAAATCTTCATATTGTTCTGCTTTGAACGATACAAAGAACACGTCCTTCCGAAACAACCAATGGCCCCAAAAGACGCCACTTCCCAATTATTGGAGAAAGAGGGGCAACACCAGGGAACGGGATGCGAAATTTCGACTTTAGGGGGGCTTTATTCCAGGGGATCAGGCTGGTGTGAGGCTAAGGGGTGTCCTTTGAAAACAAGGGAGTCGGCGCGGGGTTATGGATCAGACTCCGATCGGCTTCCAGATTCCATCTTTCAGCCATATCCTGGAAAAAGGCGTTCCAGGAGGCAACACCTTCCCTTCAAGGTCTTCCGGATCAATCCGGATCTCATTTCCGTACATGGGATCCCAGGGCTCAATGATAATCGCACCGTTTTCCCATTTCTTGAATACCGGGAGGCGGGCAGGCCCCCAAGATCGGGATTCCAATTCCGCCTTTAGTGCCTCCAGGCTCCCGTACGGCAGCAACTCGTGCAGGGTGATCAGGGTCGGTGGACTGAGGGGAACCTCTCCGGCCATGTTAAGTCGGAGCCCATCCTCAGGACTTACCCAAATTCCTTCCACCGTCTCCTTTTCGTCCGGGATGCATTCCTGTCCTTCGGGCATCAAGGCAAGAAAGAAGCGGGTGTCAAAACGCTTGGTCATGGCCTCGGGCGTAATCCAGTGGGCCCATGGGAAAAGGCTGGAAAATGAAAGTGTCCAACCCTCATCTACTACCTTCCGCTCAAGCCAACCCTTTCCAAGCTTTCCAGATGAGCGCTCCGAACACAGGCGTTCATAGGAAGCTCCCGTATCCTTTTCCTGATGAGCCAGAAAGACCCCCGCTTCTTCAAAGGTTTCCCGAACGGCGGCAACCCCGTAAGCAAGGATCTCAGGTGATCCCATTTCTCTTCCAAAAATTCTGATGAGAAAGTCGTTAGAAAGATCAATATGTTCCATCCAAAAGGCATGCTTCCTGTCTTCCTCTTCCAGGGCGCCGCCCGGGAAGACATAGCTCCCAGGGAAGAACCCGGCTCCCTTGCTGCGCCTCAACAGATAGAGCTGGAGTTTTCCCCGATCTTCACGCACCAGGATGACCGTAGAAGCCGCTCTCGTCCGCCTGCCCGCTGGCTGTCGTCCGCCTTCCATCTGATCTGTCCCTTCCTGGTCCACTTCAGCCCTCCTATCCGCCCGCTTCCCGGTTTCTGGATTTGAGTATGGCGAGTTTTCATAAAGAAAAAAGCCTAGGTGACGATACCAATGGCCCTTTTCTCCAGCAAAAAATCCGTGTCAAGGCAGGATCAGGAGAGGACTCTTTCTGGGTTTTTGAAAAATTCCCGGTAGATCCTGTAGTGTTCCGTATCTTCGTATTCGATCAAGCTGATGGGAATGGTATCGAAATTATAAATCCTGGCTCCCGGACAGGCCAATAGAATGGGGGAATGGGTGGCAATGATGAACTGGGCATGACCTGCGCGGCCCATTTCCTGCAAAAGTGACAGCAATTGCAACTGGCTTTTGGGGGATAGGGCCGTCTCGGGTTCATCAAGAAAATAAAGGCCCCGCCGCTTGTAACGCGCCCGGAAATAGGACATGAGGGACTGACCGTGGGACTGGGTCAAGAGGGATTTCCCACCGAAATAGTCCAGGATCTCGGTTCCCGCCATCGCCCATTCATCCAGATACTGAGCGAAATTCTGAAACATCTCGGAAGAGAAGAAAGATCCCGGCACCCTTCCGTTCGTCCACTGCACCCGGATATAGCGGTAAAGCAATTCTTCGTAAGGATTGTTTTCAAGGGATTGCCGCTCTGAGTCCCGCCACATGTGAATCCCGCACTTGTGGACCAGGGCCTTTAAAAGTGTGGATTTTCCGCTCCCGTTCTCTCCCACGAAAAATGTGACCGGGGTGGTAAAAGAGATCTCCTTTGTCTTCCGAAAAATCGCCTTGTTGAAAGGATAGAAATTCCTGGTAGGATACTGGTCAGAGAGGAAGATGATACCTTTGAGATGCATGGGTGCGGCCCCCCTGGAAACAGCCTCGCCGCCGATTCATTCTTATGATCTGACGCAGGCGGAGGGAAAAACGGTTGAAGGGAACGGCCGGCCCCTTATGGATGTAAGGCTTAACCGGTCGGGCTCTTGGTCTAGTGTCCATCCATAAATAAAATCTGGATACTAAACTATAGGAAAGATGGAAAAGCCTGTCAACAGAAGGCCTCATTCATTTCCTTCCAGGTTGCCATGACTGCGGACTCTGTGTTATGGGATATCCCGGGGTCTGTTTAACAGGTCCACGGAACAACAGGTTAACCTGGCATACATAAGGAGAACAGAGATGACCCTGATGGAATTCTCCATGATTCCTTTGGACAAGGGGCCCAGTCTGAGCCGGTACGTGGCCCGTATCCTCGCGGTCGTGGACGACAGCGGTCTTCCCTATCGTCTGAACCCCATGGGAACGGTGGTTGAGGGAGAATGGGAGGAACTTCTCGCACTCCTGACCCGATGCTTCAAAGTCCTGGAAAAAGACTCGGAGCGGATCAGCTTGACCGTGAAGTTCGACCACCGAAAAGGCGTAAACGGTGCGCTGGATCGAAAGATCCGAAGTGTTGAAGAAAAGGCCGGGAGGACATTCAAGACTTGAGGAACAGCGAAAGGCGCGACCTGAAGGAGAAGAGATGGGAGACGTTTGGAGATGATCATACAGATCTATGAAATTCAGACACCCGAAGAGGCCGAAAAGTGTATCGAACTTGGAGTGGACCGGATCGGCAGCGTCATTCTCTCCGCCGAAGAATGGCGTAAGCCTGTGATCAGGGAAGTCATTCGCCTTTCCGAAGGAACCCGGACGAAAAACAGCCTGATTCCGCTTTTCCAGGGCGAGACCCTCCTCCGGACCCTGGATTACTACCAGCCCCATTTCGTCCACCTCTGCGACAATCTCACGGACCGTCAAGGCAGCAATATGATCCTGGATCAGCACTTAGAAACCCAGGAGACACTTAAAAAGGAATTTCCTGAAATCGGCATCATGAGATCCATTCCCATTCCAATGGACGGGAAGGAGCCCGACTTCCCGTTCATGAAGATCGCAAGGGCCCTGGAACCGGTAAGCGACTGCTTCCTGATCGATACCTGGGTAGGAGAGGAGCCTGTTGAAGGTTTCGTGGGGATCACGGGTAAGACCTGTGACTGGAAGCGTGCTGAAGAGCTTGTCAAAAAAACCAACATTCCGGTGATCCTTGCAGGCGGCCTTTCTCCCGAAAACGTTCGAGACGCCCTGATCCAGGTTCAGCCTGAAGGGGCGGACTCCTGCACCGGCACCAACGCCACCGGCCCTGAAGGTCATCCCATCCGATTTAAAAAGGATTTTCAAAAGGTGAGGCAATTCATCCAGGAAGTCCGTCATGCCGAAACAGCCATCCGCGAAAACCTCGAAAAAAGACTCAGCCGACTCCGACAGGAACTGGAGGAACGAGAGGCCGCCCTACCCGCACACTCCATCCGTCCCCATCAACTCCTTGCCATCGAGGAACTGGAAGAAGAAATCAGCCGACTGGAGAGCATTTTAGAGTCAGATCTGAATTGATAAAATATCGAGTCTATTTGCCAGTTCCTCAAATTTCCTTCTAAGGCCTCGATCAACTTTTTACTTCAATCGTTACGGTCTTGACTCTCAGTTCTGTATAGGAAGGTTTTTTTTCAAGACGCAGCTTGTCGCGCCGTAGCCATGATGAAGACGGAAGACTACAAAAATTGGTCATTTATGGATGGGCGTCAATTCGCCCTCATCTCACACCGGAACCCCAACCTTCTGACGACGCTCTTAAAAATAACTCATCTAATTTCACCAACCGGTGCTTTATTTATGCCACGGCACGATCCAAATCGCAATTAGCACGGCAGCATCTAAAAATACATGAAATACAGTATATTGCCACCACTCCGCTGGACTCAAACTTTCAACTACTGCCCCACGATTTGGAAGATCATCCGGCAGCATATCCAACAGAGCTTTACGAAGTTTACCAAGTCGAATAATCGCTTTAAGATTTGAGTACGCAAATACTACGAATGCACCGGTGAGAAAGATTTTCACAGCCGAGCTATCTGTAAATGCCTTGCCGGAGGCCATTACACCTACCACAGCGCTGGCAACAGCTATAAAAATATTCCAGAAAACATTTATTGCAGAGGCTCGATCTATCGAAAACTTAAGGATATCTTTAGCTTCCAATTCAATCCTCGCCTATGAAACTCGTATAAAAGATGGGACGGTTGAATTTAATCCATCGGTATTGCGTTCCTTGTAAGCCAAAGGTAGACGGTCATTGTGTTCTGGTTCAGCGTGAAATGGAATTTTCCGGTTTAAAAATAAGCTGCTCATTCATTCTTTAAAACGATGTTGACGGCAAGGATGGAAGTTTTCAGTTTCTACCTGCCGCGCTACGCTTGCCGACCTGTGTCATCCTGAAAATCTCTGATTTTCAGGATGACACAGGGGTGTAATGAGATCGCCGTTTATCCATAATTACACGCTATATCCAGATACTCTTTGATAATCTGTCGTTGTTCCCGGCGTCTGATTTTACGCAACTCCCTGGCCTGATGGAGCCTGCGGTCTCTTTCGGCGAAGATCTCTTTTTCTTTCCCCAAAAGCTTATCTTTCGGGGTAATGTACCCTGTGGCGCTATGGAGACGTTGGGTGTTGTAGTAGCCGACAAAATCACCCACAATCCTTCTGGCGTCTTCAAGGGAAAGGGGGGATTTGGGCCTGATACACTCCTTTTTCAGGCTCTGGTGCCACCTTTCAATCTTCCCGTTGCTCTGTGGATAGTAGGGGGATGTCCTTACATGGCCCATCCCGCTTATCCGTATGAACTCCTTAAAATCCTTTGCAATAAACTGTGGGCCGTTTTCCGATATGATCCTGGGCTTATCATTCGGGAATCTCTCCCTGGCCCTCTGCAGGATGATTTCGATATCTCCTTCTGTCATGGCTTCCCGGATCTCCCAATGGATAATATACCGGCTATACCCATCCAGGATACTACACAGGTAATAGAAAGTACCCCGGATATTCAGGTACGGGATATCTATATGCCAATGTTCGTGAGGCCTTTTCGGATCCTTAAATCCATCCCCTTTTTGAGAAGGCCCGGCATTCCATCTCCTCAAACTGATCTTTGACAGTTGAATTTGAGAAACATAGTAAAAACAAGGCAATACGGGGATGCAAAATGCTCTTGGCACTACCATTACGATTTTCAACCCCATTTTCTTTCATGAGA
>JAFDEE010000027.1 GCA_019310525.1 Deltaproteobacteria bacterium
GATCCTTGCAAAGGATCCCCAAAGGAGACTTCAAAGGGCCGGTGAACTGGAAAAATACCTGCTGGCCCTCCTCCAACGCATAGATCGACTGCGGCCCCGCCCCAAGGCTTAAGGGTAAAGCAAAGGGCCCGAGCACCATGGCGCCCGGGCCCTGTTCATCGAAACCCGCAAGGTCTGTGAGACCTTTGAAAAACGCCCCCTTTTGCCCAATCTCGGCGTCAGGCCCAAATTTTAATCCTCGAAATACTTCAATGTATTCCTGTGGTTAAAATTTTCGCCTTCCTTGACCTTGAACAAAATTGAACGTTTTTCAAGGGTCTCGTCTGTTCTGTTATCAGGCGATCCCCAACTTAAATTTGAGGGAACGGAGGGTGTTCTTCATCAACATTGTGATGGTCATGGGACCAACGCCTCCAGGCACCGGCGTGATCCATCCAGCGATTTCCTTGGCAGCGTCAAAGTCCACATCCCCCTTGAGGATGGGCACCTTTTTCCCCGTTTTTTCACTGATTTTTTCGCCCACCCGGTTGACACCTACATCGATTACGCAGGCCCCCGGCTTGATCCACTCGGGTTTGACCAGTCCTGGCACACCCGCTGCCACGATGAGGATATCGGCCCGCTTGCAGTGGAAGGCCAGATCCCTGGTTCCCGTATGGACGACGGTCACCGTTGAGTTGGCGCCCGGACCCTTCTGCAGCATCATATTGGCGATCGGTTTCCCGACTATGTTGGAGCGTCCCACCACGACGACCTCAGCGCCGCTGGTCTCCACTCCCGCCCTCACGATCATTTCCTGGATGCCCGCCGGGGTGCAAGGGGGAAATTTCACCTCCGAACCGCCGATCATCAATCGGCCCACATTGACCGGGTGAAATCCATCCACGTCCTTGTCGGGATCAATGGCGTTGAGCACCTTCTTTTCATTGATGTGTTTCGGAAGTGGAAGCTGAACGAGAATTCCGTTGATGGTATCATCCTTGTTATACTTGTCGATCAGGGCAAGAAGTTCTTCTTCTGAGATATCCTCCGGTTGGTTGTCCTGGATCTCCTTGAATCCAAGCCGGTTGGCCGTCTTGATCTTCAGGGTCACGTAAGAGACCGAGGCGGGATTTTCTCCGACGAGAATCGTGACCAATCCGGGAACCACACCGTGTTCTTCCTTGATCTTTTTTACTTCCTCTTCGATTTCTTGAAGGATTTCTTCACGAATTTCCGTGCCTTTGATAAGTTTTGCCGTCATCTCCTCACTCCTTTCCAAGCTTCATGGTGTTGGCAAATTAAGGGCCCCGGCCGAAAATCCACCGGAAGGAAAACCGCTGCACACCCGGTTTCCCATGAAAGTCCTATTATCATCAAGATTGTCTGGATAGCACATGTGGACGGCAAGATCAATCATTTTAGTCCGACTCTCCTGATCCCCATGCGCCTCCTTCCCGGCCGGTTTGCGCCGCCCGTCACCTGCTTGACTTGGGGAGGGGTTTCCATTACTCTCCCGATCATGGCGGACGAACTGGAGATCCTCAGGCAGAAACTGGCGTCAGCCGAAAGGGTGGCGGTCCTCACGGGCGCCGGTGTTTCTGCAGAAAGCGGGGTGCCCACTTTCAGGGGAGAGAACGGCCTCTGGCGTAACCAGGACGTGATGGATTTGGTCACCCCCTCCGGTTTTGCCCGGGATCCCAGGCGGGTATGGGAGTTTTACAACTGGCGCCGGAGTCTCATCAACCGCGTTACATTCAATCCCGCCCACGAGGCCCTGGCCGAACTGGAAAGAAGAATCCCCCATTTCACTTTGATCACCCAGAACGTCGACGGCCTTCACGTAAGGGCCGGGAGCCGGAATATCCTGGAGATTCACGGGAATCTCTGGAAGGTTCGCTGTACCCGATGCAACAGGGTGTCTCTTGACGATTCTTCCGATCTGGGGCCCTTGCCGAAATGCCGGGATTGTGGCGGTCTGTTGAGACCCCACGTGGTCTGGTTCGGCGAGTCCCTGGACGAGGCGCTCCTGCGCCGTGCTATACAAGCCTCAAGAGAGTGCCAGGTAATGCTCGTTGTCGGGACTTCGGCGGTTGTGCAACCGGCCGCTTCCCTCTCCATGGAGGCGAAGGCAGGGGGGGCAGTCTTGGCGGAAATCAACATTGAGAAAACACCCCAGTCCGAATTCATGGATTTCGTGTTCACCGGAAAGGCTGGGGAACTCCTACCGAAGCTCATCGAGAACTGGCCGTGAAACCCTCTGGAATCATCACCCTCACCACTGATTTCGGCCTGAGCGACCCTTACGTGGCCATGATGAAGGGAGTGATCCTGTCGGTCAATCCAAGGGCCACGGTCTGCGACATTACCCACCTGGTAAGGCCGGGCTCCATCTTCCAGGCGGCCTCTGTCATTCATGAGAGTTATCCCTTTTTCCCGGAGGGCACGGTCCACGTTGCCGTCGTGGATCCGGGCGTGGGCGGCGAAAGGCGCCCCTTGGTGATCCAGGCCGCCGGGCAATTTTTTGTGGGGCCTGACAACGGCCTTTTCACATCCATCATCCAGGATTGCCCCGACCTGAAGGCCTATCACCTGAAGGAATCACGCTTCTTCCTGCCCCGCGTCACCAGTACCTTCCACGGGCGCGACATCTTCGCCCCTGTTGCGGCCCATCTCTCCCTCGGGGTTCAACCTGACAGACTGGGCAGCCCCCTCCAGCAACCGGTCACCATCCCCCTGCCGCGACCGCGGGAAAGGGATGGGGTATTGTACGGCGAGATCGTCCACGTGGACGGATTCGGCAACTGTATCACCAACATTTCGGGGGAGGTCCTGGAGGGTTTTCTCGGATCTGCCACTCCACTCATCGAGGTCGGGCACCTGGTCATCGACCGGCTTTCACGGACCTATTCCGAGGCGGAAGAAGGACAACCACTCGCGCTCGTCAACAGCTCGGACAGGCTCGAAATCGCGGTCAACCTGGGCCGGGCCTCGGAATACCTGGGGGTGGCCCGGGACGAGATCATCGGGAGCGTCGTGCAGGTAAAGAGACGCTAGTCCCCTTTCCCGGAACCCTTTTCCCCGGAAAGGGAGGCCATGTATTCCTCCCATTCGAGGGGGAGGAGGTATTTTTTCTTGTTATTGCATTCCTTGCAGGCGGGAACGATATTGCCCTTTCGGCTCTTCCCTCCTCGGCTCAGCGGCAGGATGTGATCCATGGTGAGGTTTTCCCTGCCGACGCGGCGCCTGCAATAATAACAGATCCCTTCCTGGGTCCTTCGCATCCACCAGGCCGATCGGCGCAGCCGTCGGGCCTTTTCCTTTTCCCTCCGGATATCTTCCTCTCCCACCCCAGGGTCATCAAATGGCATGGACACGTGGATTGATCCTCCTTGCTCTCATGGCTTTTCTCGGTTCGCAGGGGGCCCCCCTGGCGGACACCCTGGGAACCCGCTTGCTTCCCAACCTACCACGATTTGCTTTGAAATTCATGTCCCTTGGTTTTCCCCTCCTGGCGCCGATCTTCCCCAGGGCCTCTGGAGAAGCGAAATCCATTGACGGTAGCGCCCTGTTCATGCTAGTCATTATCGTGATATGGAAGCCGATTACCCTCGACTCATGGGGTTGGCCCTCGAAGAGGCACGGCAGGGATTCGAGAAAGGGGAAGTGCCGGTTGGGGCACTGATTGTCAGTCCTGAGGGACGGATCCTGTCAAGGGCACATAACCAGCCCATTTCCCTGTGTGACCCTTCGGCCCATGCCGAGATTCTGGCCCTTCGGGAGGCGGGTGCCAGGGTCGGGAATTATCGCTTGACGGGGTTCACCCTTGTCGTCACCATTGAGCCCTGCCTCATGTGTATGGGGGCGGCCCTCCATGCAAGGTTGGCTAAGGTTGTTTACGGGGCCGGGGATCCGAAGGGGGGCGCGGCGGGCTCCCTCTATGACGTTTCCCGGGATGAGCGCCTGAACCACCAGATCGAGGTGATTTCGGGGATCCGGGGTGAGGAGTGTGCCCGGCTGATCCAGCGTTTTTTTTCTTTCCGCAGGCAAGGAAAGAAGAGCGGAGAGGTACCGAAGTGGTCGTAACGGGGTCGACTCGAAATCGACTTGTCCCGTGAAGAGCGGGGCACGTGGGTTCGAATCCCACCCTCTCCGCCATTTAGCCTCATTTTGCCGAGACCTTTGAAAAACGCCCCCTTTTGCCCAATTGCGGCGCCTGCCTGTGCCGGGCCTATCTGCCGTTCCAACGGGACAGGCAGGCACGGCAGACAGGTCAGGCTCAGATTTTAATGTCCCGGTCTGTAAATGGGAGAACCTTGGGCTTTCCAGGCGAAGACTTTAGTTGGATCGTTTTCTTAGTAGGGTTCAAGGATTCAAGGGGCCCAGGGTTCGAGTGAGAAACCGGGATTTAAAGAAAGATGTTTTTCGCTTGACCCCTTGAACCCTCGGCCCCTTGGCCCCTGAGCTTTCGGCTTCAGCCGACAGTGGTTTAATCCTCGAAATACTTCAATGTATGGATGCTTGTCCCGCTTGGGATACAAAGCGGGGCGGTTGAAATTTTCGCCTTCCTTGAACTTGACCAAAATTGAGCATTTTTCAAAGGTCTCTTTGCCGTGTCTCAGTTACGCTCGCTACGTTTTCAACAGCCTGTTCATGCATCCTGTTCGATTCACTCGATGAAGCCAAAGGTGTCTCAAAGCCTGTTGATAAGGTGGATGGGGTGTGTTAATATAAATGGTCCAACAAAAGAGGATTTCGGTTTTTCGAAACCGCGGAGAGATGTCCGAGCTGGCTGAAGGAGCGCGACTGGAAATCGCGTGTACCGCCAAAAGTGGTACCGAGGGTTCGAATCCCTCTCTCTCCGCCATTTTTTTCTCAAGAGAACCACATGGCCTATGAAGTCCTAGCCAGAAAATGGCGCCCCCAGGTATTTCAGGATGTCATCGGCCAGGAACATGTTACCCTCACCCTGGTCAATGCCATCCGGACGGACCGGCTTGCCCATGCCTACCTCTTCAGCGGGGCCAGGGGGGTCGGCAAGACGTCCGTTGCTCGTATCCTCGCCAAGGCCATCAATTGCAAGGAGGGAGAACCGGGCGTCCCCTGTAATCGGTGCCCTTCCTGCACCGAGATCACCAGCGGATCCTCGGTGGACGTGCAGGAGATCGACGGGGCTTCCAACCGGGGAATTGATGAGATCAGGGATCTGCGTGAGAATATCAAGTACATGCCGACATCCAGCAGATTCCGGGTCTACATCATCGATGAAGTCCATATGCTTACCCTGCCGGCATTCAATGCCCTCCTCAAGACCCTTGAGGAACCACCGCCCCATGTTAAGTTCATTTTCGCCACGACCGAGCCCCACAAGGTGCCCATAACCATCCTCTCCAGATGCCAAAGGTTTGATTTCAAGAGGATTCCCGTTGCCAAGATCGTCCAACACCTGGGCAAGATCACGGCTGAGGAGGGAATCGAAATCAACCCATCCGGACTCGCCCTCATCGCCAAGGAGGCGGAGGGCAGCATGAGGGATGCCCAAAGCCTGCTGGATCAGGTCATCGCCTACACGGGTTCCAAGGTCAAGGACCGGGACATCGCGGACATCCTCGGCCTCGTGGACCGGGCGTTGCTTCTTGAAACGACCGGGGCCGTGATCGAGGGAAAGGTGGAGCAGTGCTTCCGGATTGTAGACAAAGTTTACAATTACGGTTATGATCTGAAAGAGTTCTACCGAAGCTTGATGGATCAGTTCAGGAACCTCCTGGTGAGCCTCGTGGCCCCGGGAGAGGACCTCCTGGACGTGACTGAGAGCGACCTGGAAGTGATCCGCAAACAGGCCCGAATGGCCGGGGAGGAGAGGCTGCAGCAGACCCTCAACCTGCTTATCTCCAGGGAAGAGGATTTGAGGTATTCATCCCATCCGCGGTTGGTCCTGGAAGTCCTCCTGGTCAAACTGTGCAGCCTCGGGTCGCGCCTTTCCTTTGATGCCCTGCTGAAAAAGATCGAAGAGCTTGAAAGGAGATTGAGCGATCCTCTTTCCTCAACGCCGGAACCCTTAAGGAAGCTTTCCGATCCCGGCATCCAGTGGAAGGAAAAGACACCCGAAGAAAGGCCGGTCTCCCTGGATTGGGACGGATTCCTGATTTTCCTTTCTTCCAAGAGCGGTCCGATAGCCAACGTGTTGAAGGAATTCAGCCTCCTGGAATCTTCCGGGGATACCGTGGTGCTTTCCAAGGGAGGGAATCCCTTTTCTGCGGATTACTTCGAGGATGCCGAACGAATGGACAGGTTGTTGAGGTACTGCAGGCAGTATTTCAACCGAGAAGTGAAAATCAAGATTGTGGGGGAAAGGAGGAAGGAAAACGGAAACCTGGGGCCCCCCAAAAAAGAGGGCTCGATCTCCAGGCCCGAAATGAAAGTCAACCTTCCCCCCTCGGTCCAGGAAGTCCTGGACATGTTTCAGGGAGAACTCAAGGGGGAAGTCCCCTCGGGGAATTCAGACCCTTTACAACCCGACGATACCAAGAAACCATAGGGAGGCATGAACAGTGAAAGGCATACCCAACATGGGAAACATCATGAAACAGGCCCAGAAGTTTCAGGCAAAGATCGCCAAACTCCAGGAAGAACTGGGTGATAAAACCGTGGAGGCCTCAGCGGGGGGCGGCATGGTGATAGCCGTTGCCAATGGGCGGCAGGAAATTCTTTCCATCCGAATAGATCCCGAAGTCATTGATCCAGAGGACCCGGAGATGCTCCAAGATCTGGTCCTGGCCGCGGTAAACGACGCCTTGACACGGGCAAAGGACATGGTGAGTGAAGAGATGGGAAAATTGACGCAGGGGATGAACATCCCCAATATCCCCGGGCTGACCTCCTGAGTATCGAGTCATGTCCATCTATCCCCCGCCACTGGAAGAGCTTATTTCGCAACTTTCAAGGCTCCCCGGCATCGGGCGAAAATCCGCCACGCGGGTCGCCCTCTTCATTCTCAGACAGGATGAGGGGTTGGCCCGGGATCTGGCCCGGAGCATCCTTCACGTTAAGGAGAGCATACGGCTCTGCTCGGTCTGCTTCAACCTTACCGACAGCGATCCCTGCAGGATTTGCCGTGACGAGAGCAGGGACGCCGAAGTGCTCTGCGTAGTGGAAGGCCCTGATGACCAGATGGCCATAGAGGAATCCGGCGCCTTCAGGGGACGATATCATGTGCTTCACGGAACCCTTTCCCCCCTTGATGGCATTGGACCTGAGGACTTGAAAATCGGTGAGCTCCTCAAGCGCCTGGACAGGGAAGAAGTAAAAGAAGTGATCTTGGCCACCAACCCAACCACGGAAGGGGAGGCGACATCTTCTTACTTGGCCGGGCTCCTGGTCTCCAGAAACGTGAAGGTTACCCGGATCGCCCTCGGGATCCCCATGGGCGGGAACCTGAGATTCATGGACTCCTTGACCCTGCAACACTCCTTGAAGAGTAGAAGTCCCGTGCGGCCGTGATGGACGGATACACCCTCCAGGCCCTCTACCAAATTCTCGGCCCGAAGCATCTTCTCACCCGGCCGGATGAAACAGAGAAATTCGCCTCAGATGCCACTGATCTTAAGTTCGTGCCGGAAGCCGTGGCTTTCCCGGGCAATGCGGAAGAGGTGTCGCGTATTCTTCTTCTGGCCAACGAAGTGGGATTCCCGGTAATCCCGAGGGGAGCGGGAAGCGGAAAGACGGGGGGTGCTCTGCCCGTGGAGGGGGGGCTCGTCTTGGCCATGGACCGTTTCAACCGGATCCTTCGTATCGACCGGGACAATCTCATCGCCGAAGTGGAGCCGGGAGTCGTGACGGCCCGTTTTCAGGAAGAGGTGGAAAAGGTAGGCCTCTTTTATCCTCCCGACCCGGCCAGTTTCCGCGTCTCCACGATCGGGGGAAATGTGGCAACCTGTGCCGGCGGGCTGCGGGCCGTCAAGTATGGTGTGACACGTGATTACGTGATCGGGTTGTCCATGGTCCTGCCCACCGGGGAGATGCTGCGTACCGGCGTTGAAACTCCGAAAGGGGTGGTGGGCTACGATTTGACCCGACTCGTCGTGGGCTCCGAGGGTACCCTGGCCGTGATCACCTCCATCACCCTGCGGCTTCTCCCCAAGCCGGAGATGAAAAAATCCATGCTCGCCTTCTTTGATCGGGCCTCAACTGCCGTGCGGACCGTATCGGAAATGATTCGCTCCGGAATCCTTCCCGCCACCCTGGAGTTCATGGACAGGCTGTGTCTCGATTGTATGCGGAATCAAACGCGGCATTTCATCCCCCCTGGTGCCGAGGCCCTGCTCCTAATCGAGGTGGATGGTGATCGGAGTTCCGTGGAAATGGAGGCTGAGAGGATCCGGCGGGCCTGCCAAGGAGGCGGATGCCTCGATTTTCGTGCGGCAACACGTGGGGAGGAAGCGGAGGAGTTCTGGGAGATTCGCAGGGAGATATCAGAAACCCTTTTCGTTTACGGGCCCCACAAGATCAGCGAGGACGTCGTGGTGCCGAGGAGCCGTATTGCCGAGTTCATCGATATCCTTCGGGGACTTGAAACCCGATACCGGCTCTCCATGCCCACATTCGGGCATGCCGGCGATGGAAACCTGCACGTCAACATCATGTATGACAAGGATAAGGAAGGCGAAAGCGAGAGGGCCGAACTCGCGGTGAAGGATCTATTCAGGCACACCCTGAAAATGGGAGGGACGATTTCAGGGGAACATGGTATCGGACTCACCAAGGCCCCCTATCTGGGCATGGAACTATCCAAAACCGCGATTGACCTGATGCTCCGGGTAAAGAAGGCCTTCGATCCAAAGGGGATCCTGAATCCAGGAAAGATTTTCACCTAGGCGCCGATTCGGGAAAACGGCGCGTTTTTCAAAGGTCTCGAAGCCTTTAGAGGATCCGATCCAGGGTCCTGTAATTCTTGGTGCTGTAAAATTTCTCTACGTCAACCAGATTTAACTTTTCGAGGGCCTTTTTGAAGGGGACCGTGGTAATTTCTCCTTGTTTCAGGCTCACCATGCGTCCGAAGTCCTCATTTACAATCATATCGATGGCCGCCACGCCGAACTTTCGTCCCATCCGACGGTCATAGGCTGTGGGGGCCCCGCCCCTTTGGAGGTGCCGGAGGGCCACGTACCTCACTTCCAGGTTCGAATGCTTTTCAATTTCCTCGGCGATGAACCCGCCGATCCCCCCGAGGTAGTAATTGCCGAAGCCGTCCCGGCCCCGCTTCTCGTGGACTTCCTCCAGCCCCCTGGGCTTGGCTCCTTCGGAGACCAGTACGATGCTGTACCGCTTCCCGGACTTTTTCCTCATCTTCAACAGTTCGATGACACGTTCCATTACAAAATCGTGTTCCGGGATCAGGATGATAGCGGCGCCTGATGCCTCTCCTCCTTCCAAGGCCAGCCATCCTGCTCGTCTCCCCATGGATTCGACCACGAAAACGCGGCTATGGGATCCGGCGGTGATCCTCAGCCGGTCGATATCGTGGGTAATGATATTTACGGCCGAGTCGAATCCCAAGGTATAGTCGGTCTCGGATAGATCTTTGTCGATGGTCTTAGGGATCCCCACGATCGGGACCCCTTCACGGAACAGCTTGTAGGCGACTCCGAGGTTGTCGAATCCACCGATGACCACCAGGGCGTCCAACCCCAGTTTCTTGATATTCTCCAGGAGCAGTTCCGATCTGTCTTTTTTAGGATCAAAAGGATTCAGGACACTTGTCCCCAACCTCGTGCCTCCATAGCGGTCCCAGGTCCGGACGAGGTTCTCATCCAGTTTCATGGTCCATCGCTTCCGGCTCTCCTTTTTGTCTGGTTTGACCTGGATGAGCCCTTTCCATCCGTCTATGATCCCGATGATCTCGAACATCATGCCTCGGATGGGCACGAGATCCTTATCCAATGCGGAGTAGACAAGCCAATGGATCGCACTGTTGATCCCCGGGCAATCCCTGCCTGCGGAAAGCACACCGATCCTTGTCTTCATTTCTCCCCCCAAAAACTTTTTCAAGAGCGTTGAAGCATTGTTTGGAACTATAAAGAAAGGGTTGAGTGGTGTCAAGGAAGGCAGGAGAAGCCAATCCCCACCCCCCGGCGTAACTGCCCGGAGCCCTGCCGGCCCATACGGGGTTCGCCCCGGTATCTCGAATTCGGGCTCCCGGCTCGTCTCCCCCCTCTCTTGCCCCCCGGTCTAGATTGAGTCAGGAGGACGATTGCTCCCTATTTCTCCGGGAGGTTCCCCAGCCCAAGGAGCCGGAAGGTGACCATGAAGCTGCTCGAATCATCCTCCTCTTTCACAGTGAACCGTACGGCCCAGCACTGGGCGGTGTAATCCAGGTAGTAGCTGTTCTCTAATGCGTCCCCCCGATCGAAATCCCTCCTGACGGAGGTGCCCATGGAAAATCCCTCGGTGAGATTGAGATCAAGGTGGTAGCTCAGGCTGTTGGTGCCACCTTTTTCATAGAGGTAATCCACGGAAAAGGAGTCCTTTCTTCCCCCGGAGCGGGGAACCCTGAATTCGAAGGACAGGTCGGCCAGGGTCACTTGATCCTCGTAATGATCCCACTGGAATTCCGACTTCAGGTCAAGGTCAGGAGATGGAGTAAGGGTCAAGACGGCGGTGAGGGGTTCGAAGGGTTGTTTGCCCCTCCAGGGTTCTTCGTCTCTCCTGGCCTCGTGGAGATCGTAAGCCTGGCTGAGGCTGAAGGTCCCCCATTGGGCATAGGATCTTTCCCCCTTTTCGTTTTCCATGCGGGCATCGAGCAGATTTTCAAGTGTGAGGGTAAGGGTGTTGATCTTTCCCTTTTCGTCGATGGGTTCAAACCAGGGCCGATATCGATCTTCATCGTTATACCCACGGTAGGTATATGTGAGGGAAGGAACAAATTTGTGTTTTACTCTCCTGGCATCGCCCCAATGGATATCAAAGGTTTTTTCCAGGATCGTGGAAATCCGCGTTTTCGATTCATAGGCGGCCCTGCTTTGCCGGTCGTTCCCCCCCGTGTTCCCGTCCATCCATTGGACGTCCGAGTCAAAGGCAAGGGATTGTTCGAGTTCCAGATACCGTCCGAGGCGGAAGGGATAGGTGAGCTCAGGAGAAAAGGCTATGCTGTGCCCCTTGATCCCCTTCTCCCGCCATACGTAATCATGGGAGGCCCCCACTTCGTAAAAGAGGGGGAGATCCTCGATAGGAGACGGGAGCCCGGCGAAGGCGAGGCCGAGGAGCGGTTGGGGTGTCTCGTCATCAGGCGGGTTTTCCGGCCGCTGGTAGTAAGAGGTCTGACCCTGAAGGCTGTAATTCTCTCCATCCCGGCTCAATCTAAGGGTGGAACGCCTGAGGGGCGAGTATGTGTCATCCATCGGCCTCCCGGAAAAGTCCACCAGGTCCGGCCTTGCCTGGTAGCCGTACATTTTTCCCATGAATTCTTTCAGGTAGTCTTGGTCGCTCACGAAATCGGCGTCCAACCTCGCATTGACCCCGAGCGGGAATTCCTGGTCGGCCCTCCCCCTGAGCCAGTACCGGGTCTTGTTGGTCCTGGGATCGGGACTGAGATCCGCTTCTTTCGGATCCGAGAGATCCTTCCGTTCCACCTTGTCCCGAAGGATATCCAGCAGAAACGTTCCTTTGGAGCCGTCACGGGCGAGATACCGGTACTCCAGGCCCTGCATAAATCCCCTTCGGGTCATGTATCGTTCATAGAAGGTGGCGTCGGTATTCTCGGAAATCGCCCAGAAGATGGGAATCTCGATTTCTCCTCCGTTCCTGTCCGAGTACCCCACCCGAGGAGGGAGGACCCCTGACTGGCGCTTGGTTTTGACGGGGAATACGGCGTATGGGAGGTAAAAGACCGGGAAATTTTTGATGCGGAAGGCGGCGTTTTTGACGTAGCCGTATCCCTCCAAGGTGATTTTGACCTCTGATCCGGTGATGCTCCAGGCCGGTCTGTCTCCATCGCAAGTGGTCACGCGGCACCCCCTGACCACATAGGTCTCCGGCCCGATCCGCATCATGGAGGAGCCCCGGATATGTACATTGTTTTCCCTTAAAAAAATATGGCCCCGCGTCAACTGTCCGTAATGGCTCTTGAGGTCGAAAATCCCCGTCTCGCCCGTTATCAGGTCACCGTGGCTTTCCAGGCGCACATCGCCCGTTACCTGGACGATGCCCGTTTTCTCGTTGTACATGGCCCTTTCGGCGAAAAGGAAATTGTCCCCCTTGGAGATCGTGACATCCCCCTTGGCCGTGTACAGATTTTCCTTTGCATTGTAACTCAAGTGTCTGGCCGTGATTTGCCAGCGCGCGTTCCTGTCCTCCAAGAGTCGCTCCCCTCCCCACTTGCTCTTGGAAAAACACGGGGGTGGGGCATGCAGGCCTGCCAGCATGAGGACGGCCGGGATGACGGCCAGGCATCGTAACCATCCTCTGAGGAAACCTTGATTGCGTCTCACTTGTTTCATGGGGAGAATCCGGTTCATGCTGGGGTCTCAACGGACGTTTTGTTCCCCCGCATTCCTTTCAAACATCCTCCAGGGGATACCGACCGGGATCGAAATAGGAAAGGGCTTCCCCGGCGGTGAAGAGGGACCCGCATACGAGCACCATGTCTCCAGCATCGGCTATCTTGCGTGCCTTGTCAAGGGCTTGGCGAAGGCCGGGAAGAACTTCTCCCTCCCTCATGATCTTTTTCGCCGCCTTCATGATTTCCCCCGGTTCAGCCGATCGCGAATAGATCGGTCGGGTGGCGATCAAGTAGTCCGACAGGGGGACGATCCCTTCCACGATTCCCCGGATATCCTTGTCCGCCATTACGCCGAGTACGAGGATGAGCCGTCTGTATCGGAAGCACTCACGAACAGACTCCGCCAACTTCTTGACGGCGGCCGGGTTGTGTGCTCCGTCCAGAACGGTCAGCGGGCGGAGCGATACGACTTGCAATCTGCCCGGCCACTTGGCGCCTTTAAGGCCCTTCAGGATAGCGTCATGGCTGAAGCGGTACCCCTTTCGTTCCAGGATTTCCAGGGCACCAAGGGCCGTCGCGGCGTTTCGGTGTTGAAACGTGCCCACAAGGCCCAGTTTCACTTTGTTCAGGCGTCTGCCAAGGCCATAATAATGAAACCCTCCATTGCAAGACCGGTACCGGAAATCTTTCCCCACCCGCCAGAAGGGGGCCTCCCTGGCCTTGCACGCCAGGTCGAGGTGCCGGATGACATGAGGCTGGGTGGCCCCGGTCACCAGGTCCACCCCCTGCTTGATGATCCCGGCCTTCTCGCTTGCTATCTGCAGGAGGCTGTGGCCGAGGAAGGCCTGATGCTCGAGGGAGATATTTGTGATCACTGAAACAAGGGGGGTGATCACATTGGTGGCGTCAAGACGTCCTCCCATGCCCACTTCCATGATAGCGATATCGGTTTTTTCCTCTGCAAAATAGATCAGGGCCATGGCTGTCGCCACCTCGAAGAAGGTCGGGAAATGCCCGGGGTCGATCACTTCCATCAATTTTCCGGTAAGCTCAGCGACCCTCTTCGGATCGATGTTCTTCCCGTTCACGCGGTAGCGTTCCGTGAAACTTACCAGGTGGGGTGAGGAGTAAAATCCCACCCTCATGCCGGATTCCAGGAGGATTGATTCCAGCATGGCGGCCACGGACCCTTTTCCGTTGGTTCCCGCGATATGAATATAGCGTTGCCCTTGATGCGGATTTCCAAAGGCTTCCAGGAGATTGGAGGTCTTGGAAAGACCGAACTTGATGCCGTATTTTTGAAGCCCGTAGAGATAACGCAGGGCATCCTTGTAAGAAAGAGTTCCTTTTTTCATGGGTTCATACTCCGAAACTTTCGTTCCCGGCGAATCATGCGATCATCAGTTCCCCGGGTCTCCGCCTGCCGGTCACCCGGCCTACAGACACTCCTCATGCCCACTTGAACAATGTATTTCCCTGTATCGCGATTTCTGCCGCCGCCCGCTAAATCTTTTCAAGGGTGGTATAGGACAGGTGAAGCAGCTTTTTTCCAACCTTGCCGAACAGTACTTCGATCTTCTCCCCACCCTGAACCTTGGAGACTACTCCCTTGCCGAATGCCGGGTGACGGACACGGTCACCCGGACGCAACCTGGATCCCCCCCTCATCTCTCGGCCCTGTTTGGAAGGGCTTTCACTAAATGGGGTAGGTTCGGAAACATGAAACTGGAATCCTGCCTTTTCCCGGCGGGTGACGCCTTCAGGCAGTCCCTGGAGAAAGCAGGAAAGACGGTCCCTGTATGGCATCCCCGAGTTCATACCGAAAAAGGGAGACTGGAATCCGGACACTTCCCCTGCCGGATAACACAGGATCAACTGGTCCCTGGCCCTGGTCGCCGCCACGTACATGAGGCGGCGTTCCTCCTCTAGGGCCTCCACTTTGGAACGGGCCCTGGCGGCGGGGAAATAGCCGTCCAGTACCCAGATTACGAAGACCACGCGCCATTCAAGGCCCTTGGCCGAGTGCACGGTGGAGAGGGTGAGGACATCGCCCGGTTTCTCCCGGCTGAGGTCCGCCGGACTCGTTGGAGGTTCCAGTGCAATATCGTCCAGGAAGGATCGGATCGAGCGGTATCGTTCGGCCATGATCGCGAGTTGCTCCAGTTCCCTCTGGCGGCGGGGGTAATCGTCAAAGAGGTCCTTGAGAATAGGATCGTAGTATTGGATGGCCCTATCTACAGCCTCCTCGGGCCTCAGCTTCTCTTTCGATAGGGACCTGAATAATTCGGCCAGGGCCTTCAATCCCTCCTCCCGTTTCCCAGCTTTCGGCCAATCGGCCACCTGAGAGGGGTGGGCGTCGGTTTCCTTCATCCAGCTCACGATGGCCCGGCTCTTTCCCGGGCCGATGTTCTTGACCATTTTTAAAACGCGTTGCCAGCTGACCACGTCCTGCTTGTTCACCAGGACCCTGAGAAAGGCCAGGAGATCCTTGATGTGGGCCGATTCCATGAACTTGAAACCACCGTACTTGACGAAAGGGATTCCCTGGCGGGCCAGTTCCATCTCGAGTGTGAAGGAATGATAGGCGGCCCTGAAGAGGACGGCGAAGTCCCTCAAGGAGCGCCCCCGGGCCAACTCTTCTTTGATGGTC
Organism: Deltaproteobacteria bacterium; assembly: GCA_019310525.1. Taxonomy (NCBI): domain Bacteria; kingdom Pseudomonadati; phylum Myxococcota; class Myxococcia; species Deltaproteobacteria bacterium. The sequence continues at coordinate 15,126 of JAFDEE010000027.1, forward strand.
CTGCAGATGTAGCGGGCTTGGTCCGGGTCGGTCCCGGTGTTCACCAGCCTGGGCAAGTCGCCGCCCTTCCTGCGGGTGAAAAGGCACTTGGTGTATCTTTCTTCCGCCTTTTCCATCAGGGCGTTAGTAAAGTTCAATATAGGCTGGGTGGATCTGAAGTTTTCTTCCAGCTTGATGGTCTTGGCCTCGGGGAAGAGTTCAGCAAAGGAGAACATGTTCTTGAAATCCGCCCCCCTAAAGGAATATATGGATTGGCTGTCATCTCCCACCACCATGACGTTTCGGTGTTCATGTCCCAGCCAGTGTATGATTTCCGCCTGGGTGGCGTTGGTGTCCTGGTATTCATCCACCATGATGTAACGGTATTGCCCGGCAAGGAGACGACGGACTTCCTCCTTCTCGGCGAGCAGCCTCCTCAACAGGAGAAGGAGGTCGTCATAGTCCATGAGTTGGTGTTCCCGCTTATACTCTCCGTATAGCTTTCCGATCTTCTCCAATTGTGGAAGCACACCGAGAAACTGGGCGTATTCCTCCATTACCAGATCGGGCAGGGAGCACTTAAGGTTCGCCGCCTTGCTCAGGATGTTCGCTATGGTGGCCTTTTTGGGAAATCTTTCCACCTCCCTGTCCACCCGGATTTCCCGCACCAGAGACTGAATCACCATTTCCATGTCGGAACGGTCCAGTATCGTGAAGGTCCTTTCAAAGCCCAGGAGATGGGCATGGCTCCGGAGAACCCGGTGTGCCAGGGAATGAAAGGTGCCGCCCGAGACTCGCCTGCAGTTTTCGTCAACGAGACCTGCAGCCCGCTCGAGCATCTCCCCCGCGGCTTTCCTGGTGAAAGTGAGAAGGAGGATGCCCTCGGGAGGAACGCCCGTTTCAACCAGCCTCGCCACCCGGTATACTAAGGTCCTGGTCTTCCCACTCCCGGCTCCGGCAACTACGAGGAGGGGACCCTCCAGGTTCATCACGGCTTCCAGTTGGGGAGGGTTCAGCACCTTTTCATAATCGATAGACCGTGACAAGTCTGATTCCTTTCTTGACAAGTGTCAAAAAATCACCTGCCGCTCCGGCCGGGAGAAGGGACTCAACATCTCCCTGCATTCCCCCTCTCGCCCTTGGTGGGAATCGCCGTTTCTCGTTCCAGGGGGGCAGAAGGGTTTGTTGTTCCGGTACACGGGCGTTCCGGAGAAAATCAGTTCGAGAGGAGCAGGGGCGCTGCAATGGCCAATATTCCTAACGCGACAGCCGCCGGTGGAATCAGAAAGGCAAGGATGACGCGAGGATAGGTTGTCCTGTGAATTTTTTTGAGACCGACGATGCGGACGGCAAGCCGCCAGATTCCGCCCACAGCACCCCCGAAAAAGGGGATGACCTGGCAGATCCCGGCGGCCTGGGACAGCGAGATCACCCGGAAAGTGCCTTCGAACCCCTTGCTTCCGCCCCCCACTATCCATAGGCATGCGTGAAGAACACCACTTGCCAAAAACATACCGATGGTGACCCAGAGCGGCACGGTGATCAGGGCTCCGACGAACAGGAGACCCAGGATTTCCTGTCCCGGGAGATCTTCCGTGTAAGGGAGGATTTTCCCCCAGATTACGAGAAACTGCCAAAAGATACCGAACATCGCCCCCACGCTGCCGAAAAGAAGCCCGAAACCCAACGAGTCCTTGAGGCTCCCCCTGGCCGACATCTCTTGGAAGAGGAGACCGGGGGAAAATAACACCCCTCTTGAAAGGTCGTAGAGCCCCTTCCAGTAACCCAGGTCATCTCCTTTTTCTTCCCTCGGCCCCTTTCCCGGCAAGGTGCCCGTTGTCTTTACCGGGCCCTGGGCCAAAGGTTCGGATCCGGGCCGCTCCAATTTGAAGCGGTGCCTGCACCTGGGACAGGTGGCCCAGCATACCCCGGGGGGAAGCTTTTCTTGTGGGACCGTCTTCGAGTAACGGCAATTGGGGCAGGTGATTTTTACCGGCATTTGCCCTTTTTTTTCTCCTGGGCGATTTTTCGATGGAGGGCCTTTCTTTCGGACCACCGCCGGAGCATTCCGATCCAACCGTCTCCGGAGGCCCGATCCAGGATCCCGGACCTCATTTCCAGTCCCTCCCGGGTTTTCAGCGCAGCCCTCAGGCAGGAGACCCGATCCGGACACCGGGTACACTCGGGAGGAACCTCACGGAGTCCTCCCTTTCCGTGAGGAAAAACCCGATCCAGGATGCCAAAGCAATCCTTCTTTTCCATGGCCTTTTCCTCCCCCCCAAGCGAAATTCCCTTACCGAACGGGCCTGGAGGTTTTGCAAGCCCTCACCACCCGTCTGATCCCAGGGCGATTCCAGCCCGCTTATACACCATACGGATCCTTTAATAAAGCCCAATGTCGTTGACATCTCCGACTCCCGGTCATATCATTCTTATTTATGAATAAGCATAGCAGACTCTATCTGGTTCGCCACGGGCAGGTTGAGGGGTACGATCGAAATCCGGTTTACGGTCATACAGACGTTGGAATCACCCAGGTAGGGAAGCTCCAGATGGAGTCCCTTTCCGAGAGATTGCGGTTGGCCGATATCGGGGTCATCTATTCCAGCGATCTCAAGCGCTCCGTAATTGGGGCCCAAATCATCGCCCGTTACCACGATGTTCCCCACCATATTGTCCCTGAGCTTCGCGAGATGTATTTTGGAACCTGGGAAGGAATGACCCTGGAGGAGATCCACGAGCGTTTCACCCATGAATTGAGAAAACGCAAGAAAAACATCGTGGACTTCAAGCCGCCCGGGGGAGGGGAGAGTTTCAGTGAGCTTTCAGGGCGGGTGTCCCCTTGCTTCCGGGAAATCCTCGAAAAACACCAGGGTGAAAACATTCTTCTCGTGGGGCACGGCGGGGTCAACCGGATCATCCTTTGCGAGGCGATGGGGCTGGATCTTTCCCGCCTCTTCAGCCTTCGGCAGGACTATGGATGTTTGAACGTGATTGATTTTTTCCCCGACACCACCGTTGTCCGCCTTATGAACGGTTAACCCATGATCCATCACCTGGCCAACGTTCCTCTCTTCAGGGGCCTTCCCTTCGATCAACTCCGGGACCTGGCCGACATCGCCGAGGAAAGGAGGGTTGAGCGAGGGGCCATGATTTTCCATGACGGTGATGAGGGCAATGGGTTCTATGTGGTTATTGCCGGCAGGGTGAAGATTTACAAACTGTCCTTTGACGGAAAGGAGCAGATTCTTCACCTCTTCGGTCCGGGTGAACCTTTCGGGGAGGTCCCCGTGTTCGCAGGCCAGCGTTTTCCGGCCAACGCCCAGAGCATGGAGCCCGGCCTCCTCCTCTTTTTTCCGCGGGAGGCCTTCGTGGAGCTGATAACCGGCAATCCCTTTCTTGCCCTTAACATGCTGGCTGTTTTGTCCGTGCGCCTGCGACGTTTCGCCCACCTGATCGATGATCTCTCCCTCAAGGAGGTTCCGGGAAGACTGGCCGCCTACCTCCTTTACCTGAGCGAGAGAAAGATGGGTTCCCTGGATTTTGAACTGGGTATCACCAAGGGACAACTCGCCGCTCTTCTCGGCACGATCCCCGAAACCCTTTCCCGTATTCTCAGCCGGATGAAATCCCGGGGCCTGATCGAGACCGAGGGCCGACGCATCAGAATCCTGGACCTGGAAGGGTTGGAAACATTGAGGGAAACCGGCGGCAGACTTTAGAGGCCTTTGAAAAATCTCCCCTTTTGCCCAATCACAGCGCTTGCCCGGGCCGTGCACGGCAGACAGGTCAGCAGACTCAAACCTTAGGACCCGCCTTCCTTCCCCTCCCCTTCAAGACAAAATTTCTGGAAGCCTTTTCACGAATGCCCTTATCTCGTCCCTGACCCTGCGATAAGGTTCCATGGCCTCCTCTTCGCTGGCCGCCCTTTTTGCAATGGCGGGGGGATCATCGAAGCCTTGGTGGAGAAGCCTGGTCTTGGCGGGAAAGAGAGGGCAGACTTCCCGGGCATGGTCACAGAGGGTCACCACATATTCGAATTCCATGTCAGCCAGGGATTCCAGGTCTTTGGATCCTTGTTTGGAGATATCAATTCCCACTTCCGCCATGACCCTGACGGCCCGGGGGTCTACTCCCTTTGGTAGAACACCGGCAGAGTAAGGCTCATACATGTCACCCCTGAGATGCCGGGTCCAGGCCTCAGCCATTTGGCTCCGGCAGGAGTTCCCCGTACATAGAAACAGCACCTTTTTCTTGTTGTACATTCGCTCGGTACCTACGGCTCGATGGATATCCAAAAAGGAGGAAGCTTCAGCGATTCAAGGCACACCCGTCACAAAGAAAAGACGCCGGTTCGGAGGATTGCTGATTACAGGGCGGCGGCATACCATCCCCCGGCCTGATAACCCGTTGGATGAAAGGCCGGTTTTTTGCCGCGTTCTTCCTGAAGATCATGATACCGGGAACCAGGCCCAAAAGTAGTCCTGTAATGGCGGCCAAGAAGCCGAAATTGGTCCCAAAAGAAAAGAGTACGGCCATGACTACCCCGAAAAGGGCTCCTAGACACGGCAATCCGATCAGCGCTGCTGCATTTTTCAGTAAAATGCCCGGGTCTCGGTATAGGGCTACCCAGTCCCCGGGCCTGGCTCCGGCCTTGTTGAGTGCTTCGATGACGAGAGTGGCGCTGTCCGTCGCGCAATGGCAGACACGGCGGCTGACTTCAGGCGCTCCAGGGATCCCGGACTCTCCGGGCCGGATGATGACTTCTGCCATTCCTCTTTCCTTGAGCGCGGAAACAAGGCCTTCATACTTGGGCATGACAAACTCCTTTTCCTCTTTGGGGCGTAAGGCCCTGCCAGGGGAGTGACACGGAAAAGATTTCAAGATGGGGGTTGGGGGTCCCATCCCGCTTGAAAGGATGGACGTGCTTGCCGCCCATTATACTCTCATGAGTTCCTCCTGGACCATCCGCAGGAAAAGTTCGGGAGAGCCCCGTTCTTCCCGGAACTTTCGTGCATCGAAAAACAATCGTCCAGCCCTCTTCTTGACAAAGGTGCTGCACCGTTTCCCGTTCAGATAGGCCAAAGCTAGGCCCTTTTCACTGACATACTCGCTGAAATCAACGAGGGAGGAGGGGACGTCTATTGGGTGAAGATACCCTGGGATCAAGAACTCGGCGCTTTCGTATGAGATCCGGGCCATTTCTTGAAGAAGTTTTTCAGGATCCAATCCGCCCGGGAAGATTTCAATGGTTTCATCATCGATTTTCACAAATTCCATGGTCCTTTTACCTCGGTTGTATCAAGCAAGGAGCCATGAATCCTGGAAAGACCAGGGGGTCTGAATCAGTGATCCTGTCATTATCGGGTCTCCTCCCATTTTCCGCTGGAATGGTGTTTTTTCGCAACCGCCCCGTACCTGTAAAGGAGGAAGATGGCAAGGGCCAGAAACACACCGTCTCGAAAGATGTACCATACCATGGGTGCCCCCGTTCCAGGTTCCCTCGAGGTGGTGAAACACCCGCACTGGATATCCAGCCCCCGGGCCAGGTTGAAAAGGAGGGCACTGAAAAAGATCAAGAGCAACACCGTTCCCAGGAGCGTAGCCCCGGGCAGCCAAAACCCCAGGATCAAGAGGAGTCCCAGAAACAATTCCAGCCAGGGCAGGACAATGGCCGCAAGGTTGACCCAGGTATCGGGGAGGATTTGATAATTGGCTATCACTTCGGCAAAGGCCGCAGGCTGCTGGATCTTGTCGATGCTCGCGTAAAGAAAAACGAGCCCGAGGAAGATCCGGCCGCATACGGCCAAGATGCCTTTTATCCTATAGTGAGTCTTAGTTGCCATGGATGTTTTTCCATGAGATAGGGCTTAAGGCCGTGAAGGTTTCCTGATAACTATATTTCTAGCCAAATTATGCGTGAACGCTTGCCCGCCTCGGGCGCGGCCTGTCCAAGAAAGGGTAAAAGGATTTTCCCGGAGCGGCCTATTTTGGCTCTGGAGCAGCCTGCCTGCCGCAGGCAGGGAGAGCGGAAGAGCCAAAATAGGCAGTGAGCGGAGCCATGGACGGCGTAGCGAACGTAGCGGAGGAAATATCCTTTTACCCTTCATCTATCGGGTGCTGCCAGGATGCTTTAACATATTGTAATAAAGATAAATTTCAGCATTAATGCATAATTTGGGTTCTATATTCCCCGCAATCTTTATCTAACCGTAAGGGTTCATTTAGGTCAAGATTCCGGTGGTCTCTTTCAATCATGGTTCGCAGGTCAAGTGGCACACACCGGTTGGGGTTTCCACAGCGAATGGGAAGTATTTCTTTTTAAACCAAAGGGCCACGTTGACAAGGCTGATGAGGACGGGCACCTCGACAAGAGGCCCGATGACCGCGGCAAATGCCTGGCCGGAATCGATCCCGAATACGGCCACTGCGACGGCGATGGCCAGTTCGAAGTTGTTGGACGCCGCAGTGAAACTCAGTGTTGTGGATTGTTCATAGGTGGCGCCCGCCTTCATGGAGAGAAAAAAGGAGGCGAAAAACATCACCACGAAGTAGATGCCTAAGGGGACGGCGACCCGTATGACGTCCAAGGGGAGCTGCACGATATATTCTCCCTTGAAAGAGAACATCACCAGGATGGTGAAGAGCAGGGCGATCAGGGTGATGGGACTTATCTTGGGGATGAATTTTTTTTCGTACCATTCTCTTCCCTTCGTGTTGAGGCCGATGATTCTGGTAAGCACTCCCCCAAGGAAAGGGATTCCGAGGTAGATGAACACGCTTTTGGCGATTTGACCGATGGAGATGTTTACCACGGTTCCCTTGAGGCCGATCCACTGGGGAAGAATCGTGATAAAAATATAGGCATAGAGTGAAAAGAAGAGGACCTGAAATATCGAATTGAAGGCCACAAGCCCTGCGCAATACTCCCGGTCTCCTGCCGCCAGGTCGTTCCAGACGATGACCATAGCGATGCATCGGGCCAGGCCGATCATGATCAGGCCCACCATGTATTCGTGATGCCCGGAGAGAAAGGCGACTGCAAGGGAGAACATGAGGATGGGACCGATAACCCAATTTTGGACCAGGGAGAGCAAGAGAACCTTGACATTCCGGAACACTTGGCCCAGTTGCTCGTACTTCACTTTGGCGAGAGGTGGGTACATCATGAGGATCAGGCCGATGGCTATGGGAATGTTGGTGGTCCCTATCTGAAAGAAGTTGATTACACTTCGGATGCCTGGGAAAAAGTATCCCCACATGACCCCCGCAAACATGGCCGAAAAGATCCAGAGGGTCAAAAATCTGTCTAAAAAGGATAGTTTCCTGGAAATTTTTTTCGATGGCATGCTCCCCCTCCCGATAGGACGGACCGCAAGTGATCCGTCCTGTCAACCCTTTAACCAACTTATGATTTCATCCTTGCCGGGAATCTTTCCCACGCTTTTTACCTCTCCGTCCACCACCACGGCCGGGGTGCCAAAGACCCCGTAGGTGGCGATTTCCAGGACGTCGGTGACCTTCTCTACATTGGCCTCGACACCTGCTTCCTTGACCGCCTCCCTGACGTTTTTTTCGGTCGCCTGGCACTTAGGGCAACCGGGTCCCAATACCTTGATTTCCATACAGATCCTCCTTTCATTTCAGCCGGCCATCCATCCGTAAAGCATGCCGGCGATAGTGGAAAGCATGATAATGATGATACAGAAGGTCGCCGTCTTTTTTACACCCAGCACCCCCCCGATCACCAGCATGTTAGGGAGAGAGAGGGCGGGGCCCGCCAGGAGGAGGGCAAGCGCGGGCCCCTTCCCCATGCCGGCCCCCAGGAGTCCCTGCAAAATGGGGACTTCCGTGAGGGTGGCGAAGTACATGAGGGCCCCTGCAACCGAAGCTAAGAGATTGGCCCAAAGCGAATTCCCCCCAACGAGTGACTGGATATAATGTTCAGGGATCAGGGCGGGGTGTCCCGGCCGACCCAGCATGAATCCGGCCACCAGCACACCCGCTCCAAGGAGGGGAAAGATTTGCTTCATGAATCCCCAGGTGACCTGGACCCAGCCAACGCGTTCGTCTTTCCTGAACCAGCCCTTGAGCATGAAGGCCAGGATGATCACCACCAGCTTGGTTTTTTCCTTCATTTGGATTGATCTCCTCCTGTGAATCAACCGCTGCCAGGGTTAGGGTAACGTTTGCCAGGTATCACTGCATACCGATATATTGATATGATACCCCTTGGAACAGACGGCGTCCTCAATCGAGAATCAGGCAGTATCCATTGCAAAATATATCGAGTAGGTCTCTCAAATTGGAGAGGTTGGGATAGAAAAATATGAAATTATATTCTTATTTGGCAATATAATATTGTCCCGTAGGGTGTCAAGGGGTTTTTTGGATGGAGGGGCATGGGGGAGGGATAATGAGCAGGAAGGTTTGGGTCAGCCCGAGCCCGGGTTAAAGACATCCCTCGAATCGGATTGACATCGAGAACCTGGAAAAGGATGATGGGGGGGCCTCAAAGAGCCCCTGACCATTGCAGAGTTCCATTCTATTCCGGGAGGAAAGCCCCAGATGGACCTTTTAAAATGCTACGAGACCCTTGGATTGAAAGAGAAGGCGACCCTTGCGGATGTAAAAGATGCCTACAGAGACCTTGTCAGTGTATGGCACCCGGATCGCTTTTCAGACAATCCCCGCCTTCGTCGCAAGGCCGAAGAAAAACTTAAGGAAATCAATTCGGCCTATGAAAGGCTCGTTTCCCACCTGGAAGGAAAGTGTAAAAGCTCCTTCCTGAAAGAAGGGGGTAATGCCGGGAACAGGAGCACAACGGAGGCTGTTTTCGAGGTCGGTACGTACCTTGTATTGTCCGCCTTCTCAAACATCTCCGAGGCTGCCCGCCGTTTCTGGCACGAGGCAAGACGACCTCCGGAAAAGAAGAGGCCGCGGTAAAATATCCCACACCTCTCTCATCCCCCTATCGTCACGGGCATGCCCATCAAGGGCCAGAGGAACATGACGGCCAGCCCCACGACTATTAAGAGCATGATGCTGGCCGGTATGCCGTAAAGGAAAAACTCGCCCGTTGTAAACTGCTTGGATTCGTATGCGATGGCATTCGGGGCCGCTCCCACGAGAAGAAGGAAAGGCATCCCGGCCGCCACTAGAGAGGCGAAAAGTATTACTTCCCCTGCAACCCCGAGATAGGGTGCGATGACCAAGGCCACGGGAAGTGAAATGGCGATGGCCGCGACGTTCATGATGAAGTTTGTCATCATCATGACGAAAAAGGTGATGCTCATGACGAAGATGAACCAGTTGGATTCCTTGAAAATGGTCAGCCAGTTGACGGCCAGCCATTTGGCGGCCCCTGTTTCCCACAGGCAGAAGCCGATACTCATGGCCCCGGCGAAAAGAAGGATGATGTTCCATGGAATGTCTTCGAGATCATCGATGTCCAGGATTCCCGTAACGAAAAAGAGGATCGTGGAGATCAGTATGAGGGCTGTTTTATCCACAGGTTTCAGGGCCGGGATAAAGGAGCGCAGGGACATGGTGATGATGCATCCGAAGACGATGATCGCGGCGATCAGTTCCTGCCTTGTGATGGGGCCCAGGTCCTTGTTCAATTGCCTCGCCCGATTTCTGAGTCCGGGAATGGTCTTTTTTTCGGGCCTCAAGAAGATCATGAAGAAGGCCCAGAGGGCGAAGGTCATGATCCACCCTATGGGAAACATGTAATACGTGAGCTGGAAAAATGTGATTTCCTTGCCCATGATGTCCTTGAAAAAGCCGAGGGCCACGGCCCCGCGGGCGGCACCGAGCAGGGTTACGATGCTCCCGGCCCCCGCCACGTAAGCCATTCCCATGAAGAGCCCCTTGCCGAACTTCGTCCGTTTGTTCCCTTCCCCGTAAAGAGCATAGATGGAGACCAAGAGGGGGTAGATGGTGGCCGCGACGGCGGTGTGGGCCATGATGTGGGCAAGGGCGGCAGTGACCAGGAAACAGCCTAGATAGATCATACTGGTCCTCTCACCCACCACCATCAACATCTTGTAAGCAAGCCGGCGGGTCAGCCCTGTTTTTGTGAAGACAAGGCCGATCACCATGGAGGCGAAGATGAACATGACGGAAGGGTCCATGAAGTCCTTGAAGGCCGTCTTGGCGGGGCGGATGAGGAACAGGGCCTGCAGAACGCCGATGGCGAGGCTTGTAACCCCTATGGGGACCACCTCGAAAACCCACCAGGTTCCGGCCAACAAAAAGACAGCCAGAGCCCCTTTGGCCTCCTTGCTCAAAGGAAAATGCTTCCCCATTGGATCCACGGCATCAGGCCAGGGCGGGGCCCAGTAAACCACGGCGAACAAAGTTATGCCGATAAATAGAAAGAGAATTTTCCTCCAGTTCACTCCGGAATTTATCTTGATGTTCTCACTGCTCATAGAATTTCTCCAAAGTTCAAGAAGAATGTTTTCAGATGAGAAAAGTGTTTCAAATCAATGACTCCGGTGTCTTTCGGTTTTTATAACGGAGGGAGCGGAATTCCTTGCAACACCCCTTATCCGGCCCTCTCTCTGCATGCCCTCCGGACGCTGGCGATCAACGCATCCAGTTCGAAGGGAATCAGGAAATCGTCATAAACCCCCAGCCTCATGGCTTCTATGGAAAGATTCATTTTTTGGGGGCTGTTCAGGGTGATGATGCGGGTGGTCGGGCTGATCCCCTGGATGATTCTGATAAGGGTCAGGCCTTCCTGCCCAAGTCCCTGAAGCCACAGGATGACCACGTCAAAGTCGCTGTTCGCAAGCAATTTCATGGCCCCCGATTCCCACTCCGCCTCCACGACCCGGAAGGCCGCCTTGCGTAAGTGCGGCCCGATATGGCACTTGGATTCGATGTTCGAATTGATGATGAGTACCTTTGGAGTCATGGATGGTCCGATCATCGGGGAATCTTTAGGGTATCCCGGGCTGTGCCCTCCCTTGACCCCCTTGTATTAACGCAAAAACCGGACCAAATTTCAAATCCTGTTAAAACAGGAGGTTGTGGGCAAAATATCAGAAGCGACGGGAAATTTGTTTCTAAATGAAACAAATCGAAACACAAGGGTTGCAGGGTGAAACACCTTGCTCTGCTGCGGATTCCGGGGAAGATAGCCCTAGCCGGGAGGATGCAGGATGTCGCCGCTTTTCAGCCTGCCGCGGCAGTAACGTTTCAGAACCTCCCGGCTGGGGCCGATCACGTTGTCCAGGACCTGGACCTTTTTCCAGATCAGATAATCGTAATATTCTTCCTCAATGCCGCCGCAGATCACGGTGTCCACACCCTCGGTCATGATCAGGTGACAGAGTTCTTCCGAAGAAGGATGGGGCAGGATCAATATCCTTTCTTCCGGATTCCTTGTCCCCTTTCCCCGTTTGACTACGAGAACTTCGGTCGCCAGGTCGAAGCGGGGGGCCACATCATTTTCGTGAAGGGGTATGAGGATTTTCTTCGGCATCATCCGTCCAATCCATGGGCCTTGATTTTTCTCCAAAGGGTGCTTCGGCCCCAACCCAGCATGCGTGCCGCACGGGTCCGATTTCCCTGGGCCTTCAAGAGGGCGTCGGCGATCAACCTTCTCTCCATGTCCCGCCATGTCCCGACAGGTGCAGTGGGGATTTCTTCCCCGGGTTTTGTGTCTTCAAAAGTCTTTTTCTCCTCAGTATCAGTAGGAGAGAAGGATTGGGGTTCGGTGAGATAGGCTGGTAGATGTCTTGGGTAGATCAAGCCCTCCCGACAGATATTGACGGCATATTCCACGATGTTTTTGAGTTCCCTTACGTTCCCGGGATAGGGGTACCGGGTCAGGAGGTTGAGGGATCGGGCCGAAAACCCCCGAATGCGGCTGTTGAACTTGGTGGTAAAGGTGTCAAGAAAATGCTCCAGGAGCAGGCGGATGTCGCCCTGGCGTTCACGAAGGGGAGGAATCCGGAGGCGAAGAACGTTCAGCCGGAAAAAGAGATCCTCCCGGAAAAGGCCCTTTTGTACCATGTCCTTGAGATCCCGGTGGGTTGCCGCGATGATTCTGACATCGGCCACAAAGGCCTTTGTACTTCCCAGGGGAAAAACGGTCCGGTCATCCAGAAAGGTGAGGAGCTTTACCTGGAGGGGCAGGGGCAGGTCGCCGATCTCCGTGAGATAGAGTGTCCCATGGTGGGCCAAGTGGAACCGCCCGATTTTGTCCTTTACGGCTCCGGTAAAGGCCCCTTTCTTGTGCCCGAAGAGTTCGGATTCGAGGAGGGTTTCAGGCAGGGCCCCACAGTTGACCTTGACGAAGGGTCCTTTGGCCCGGCTGGAGGCCTGGTGGATGGCCTCCGCCAGCAAGTCTTTCCCCGTACCGGTTTCCCCTGTAAGGAGTACGGAAGAATCGCTCTGGGCGATGACCGGGAGGATCTGGAAGAGTTTTTCCATCTGAGGGCTCTTCCCGATAATATTTTTGAATTGATACGCACTGCTGAGTGTTTCGTCGAGCTCCTTCAGGGGTCGGAGATCTTCCACGGTTTCGATATAACAAGACGGTGTTTTCCTGTTATTATAAACCGGGCCAAGCGTGATTCGGACGGGGACGCGTTTGCGGTCTCTGTTGAGGAGGTCGCTTTCCATGCACAGGGATTCGGTGTTTGTCCTCAGCCCTGAGATAGGACAAGCTTCAAAACAGATTCTGCTTCGAATCACCTGGTGGCAAGGCAGTTCCCTGGCCTCATCAAGGCTCAACCCGACGATGCCTTCCATGATATGGTTCATGAACATCAGACGACCCTGAGAATCGATCAGTGCGATTCCCAGAGGGATCTCGTTCAGAAGCCTGAAAAGATCGATAGTGAGTGGGGGGAAATCCTTTTGGACACGGGATCTCCTGCGAGGCGCTTTTCCCTTTTGGGCAGGTTGGATGGCCTTGTTTTTTGGCAAAGCGGATCTCCGTTTCCCATGCCGGCCATGAACCCCTCACCGTTCCATCCTGGCGTTGAGATGGAGAGCCGGGGCCGGGAAATTCATTCCTTCCCCGAGGATAAACGGAAATGAACCGCGCAGAGCGGCTTAAGCATTGACCGGATGAATAGTATGGAGAATCTCCCTTGCGAGTCAAGGGAAAAGGAGGCTTTGGGAAAATGAGCCGATGGGGATCCGTAAGGGATGATAATCATCCCCGTTATTGACCCGACCCGAGGGCCTTTTCCAGGGGAATCTCGGAAAATATTTCCAGAAATACGTCGGCGCATTCGGGGCAAAGCTGGGTGCCCCGGACATCGCGGATGATTTCCAGGGCCTTTTCGTGCTCCATTCCCTTCCGGTAAGGGCGGTCACTCGTCAAGGCGTGGTAGGTGTCCGCAACGGCCGTCATTCGCGCCCAAAGGGGGATTTTTTCGCCCTTGAGCCCATGGGGATATCCTTTGCCGTCGAATCTCTCGTGATGGTGAAGGATGACGGGAATAAGAGGGCGGATACTTGGAATGGGACCCAGGATATTGGCTCCTACCACGGGGTGTTCCCGGATGACCGCGAATTCTTCCCTGGTGAGGGGCCCGGGCTTAAGTAATATGCCGTCGGGGACACCGATTTTTCCCAGGTCGTGAAGCCTACCCCCAATGACCAGTGACTCCTTGTCCTCGGAAGAGAGTTGCATCCGGGAGGCCATCTCCGCGACGATCATGGAGACGGCCTCGGAATGGCCGCGGGTATACTGGTCCCTGGCCTCCAGGGCGGCGATGAGGCTGGTGATGCTCGCGATCATGAGCCTGCGCTCGGTGTCGAGCCTTTCCTTTTCCTTGAGGAGAAGGCGGAAGTGGTCCGACAAGAGCTTTTCAACGGTGATGACGAGCTGATCCAGATTGAAGGGTTTGACCAGGTAAGCGCTGGCTCCCCACTGGAGCATCCGCCGCATGATGGCCCTTTCAGCATTGGCGCTCATGATCACGAAGGGTATCCCAGCCAAAGCGGGGTCGGCATGGAGGGCCTTGCACAGCTCGACACCGTTCATGCGAGGCATGTCGATATCACTGAGGATCAGGTCCGGCGGGGTGATTTTCACGATCTCAAGGGCCTGAAGACCGTCTTCAGCGGTCTGGACCATAAATCCGGCATTTTCAAGCCCTTTTTTTACAAGGGAGCGAATGGTGCCTGAATCGTCGACGACCAGAATTCTCCGATCATGATGGAAGCTGGCCTTCTCAAGAACCCTGCGGATGGTCTCATGGAGTTGTTCCTTGGCCTCCGATTTGGATACATAGGCCGAGGCCCCCGCCCTGAATCCCCTCTCGATATCCCGGTCGCTGTCAAGGGAACTCAACAGGATGACCGGGAGCCCTCTCGTAGCAGAGTTGCTTTTAAGGGATTCGCAAAGCGCAAATCCATCCATGTGTGGCATCTCGACATCGGATATAACGAGATCGAAGGGCTGGGAAAGGGCGGCCTCGAGTCCCTGGCGGCCGTCTTCGGCCTGGGTCACCTGCGCGCCGAACTCTTCCAGTTGTTTCGTCAGAATACGGCGGATGATGGAACTGTCGTCTACGATGAGAACCTTTGGAGAATTCATCCCGCAACCCCCGGGACCCAAGGGTGTATCGAATTTAAAAGAGCCCCCGGGCCATTAGGTCCCGGGAGAAAAGATCGGATCCTGCTCCAGGCGGAGATGTCCCCTGTTCGCCAAAACCGGGAAAAGCGCGTAAAAGGTGCAGACGGGTCTTTCATGGCGATGCAGGAAACAAGGCTCTTCCCCGCCCTTTGTTTTCATCGACCGGGACGGGGTATTTCTTTAGTGATCATCCATAAATGGCCTTTTCCCCCAATCTTTGGGCCCGGCTGGACGTCCTATGCAGACAAGTCCGGCTCAAACCGGGGTTGTTTTTTGGGGCGCCATTCACTATTTTATGCCCACGGTTTCCGGGGGGATCTGAAAATTTTTTGGAATATGAAAGGACGGAAGCCAAAGGACAAAAAAGAGGAGGAGATCTTGAGGGAGGCAAGGAGTGCACGGAGATGATCAGATTGTTTAAAGGGAAGAAGGAAAAGGAAGCCCGGGGAAATGGAGGGTTTTTTCAGCGGCTCAGGCAGGGACTATCAAAGACTCGGTCCGGGCTCGCGGGGAGTCTGGACGCCCTGTTTTTCGGTAAAAAGGAAATCAATGATGAACTTCTGGAACAACTCGAGGAGGTCCTTTTCACTTCGGATCTGGGGGTGGCGACGACACAGGAATTGATCGACATGGTTCAGGACCGGGTAAGCCGGAAGGAACTGGACAAGCCGGAAAAGATTCGATCCCTCCTGAAGGAGCAGATCCGTGCCTTTCTGGAGGTGGAGGATGTCCAACACAGGACGCCTGCACTCGGAGAGCCCCTGGTAATCATGGTGGTGGGGGTGAACGGTGTTGGTAAGACCACGACTATCGGGAAGATCGGCAACCTTTTCAGAGAAGAGGGGAAACGCGTGATTCTGGCAGCTGGTGACACCTTCCGGGCGGCCGCTGTTGAGCAGTTGGAGATCTGGGGAGAGCGCATCGGGGCCGAAGTCGTGAAGCAAAAGGAGGGTGCTGATCCATCGGCGGTGGCCTTTGACGCCGTAGCCGCCGCCCTGGCAAGGAAGGCCGACGTAGTCCTGATCGACACGGCTGGCCGACTCCATACCAAGAGCAATCTCATGGATGAGCTTGAAAAAATCCAGCGGGTCACCGGCAAGAAATTGCCCGGTGCTCCCCATGAGGTTTGGCTCGTACTGGATGCGACCACCGGCCAGAACGCCATCGCCCAGGCACGGATATTCAACGAGACCCTGGGGGTCACAGGGATCATTTTGACCAAGCTGGACGGAACGGCAAAAGGGGGTATCGTGGTGGGTATCTCCCACGAGCTCCAGATTCCCATAAAGTTCATCGGAATCGGCGAGAAGATGGATGACCTGCGGCCCTTTAACGCAGGGGATTTCGTTGAGGCCATCTTTGATTGAAAACTTGTCTGAGGATTGCGTCAATGACAAGTGAGAGTCAACAAGGCGGGATCTGGGGGACATCCCAGCAGATCCGAGGCCGCCTGGAGGATTCGCCGGGTAAGGGCTGGCCCGTGCTCCCTCCCTCTTATGACCCTGACTCGGGGTCCCAGGGGTTTCCATTGAAGGGGAGAAGTCTCTTTGAAAAGTGCGATGGTGGGCGTTCCCAGGAGGGCGGCCAGATGGGTGACCCCGCTGTCGTGGCCGATATAGAGGAAGGCCCTTTCAAGCAGGGAGATGAGATCTGGAAGTGGCGGGGAAAAAATCAACCTTCCTTCAAATCCGTTTTGCCGGAAGAAGGGCATAAGCGCGCTTTCCGCCTCCCCGAGGAGGCATTGGATTTCGTGGTCTGGCCCAAAAAGGGAGGCGAGTTTTTGGGTGAGATCCAGCCAGTATCGGGGCGGATGATTTTTTGAGAGGGACCCCGAGCCGGGATGAAATAGCACAGTTTCCGTCCTGCCGCCCTTCTCTTCTCTTTTGAGGAGGGCCCTGCGGGAGGCCTCCTCCAGGGCGGCTTGAGGATGGAGGGGGGCGCCAGCATGCTGGAGGCATTGCGCCAGGTAAAGGGCCGTATGAACGGATTCCTCTTTGGGCGGGAAGGGTGGATAGAGATGGATTTTCGTCCGGGGAAGGAGGATTGAAAGACTTTCGCGTGCCCGGCCTTCTGGATCGCTCAGAAAGGCGACGGCAAGCTCTATTTCCTTAACAGATAGGAGTGGGAGATCTTCCGGGTCATTGTTGAAGAGGGTATGCCATCCTTGACCCTCGTAGTCCAGGCAAAACCGGACTCCGGGAAGGGTTTTGAATACCCCGATCCCGGGCGATCTGCCGACCAGGACGAGATCCGCCGACCCTCCCATGGTTGCAATTGAAGGGGCAAGCATCAGGGTATCCCCCAGAGCCCCCGGACGGATGATCAGGATTCTTTTTCGTGCATCCTCTTGTTTGAAGTGATTCTCCTGCATACGGGACCTTCACCCTTTTGGGATTCTGGACAAAAATATCGACAAATTAGTTGTTTATCAAGGAAATCAACGGCCTTGACAGAGACTCTTCCATGGTTACCTTGAACGGCGTTGAGGTGATTTGAGGGAGGAAAAGAGATGAACAGCATGAAAACAGCATTTCTGCTGGGACTGATGACCGCCCTGATCGTATGGCTCGGCGACCTTTTCGGGGGAAGGCAGGGAATGGTGCTGGCCTTTATCCTGGCCATGGGGATGAATTTTTTCAGCTACTGGTATTCAGATAAGATGGTGCTCGCAATGTATCGAGCCAGGCAGGTTTCACCCGGTGAGTATCCCGAGCTCCATGAAATTGTCCGGACCCTGGCCCAAAGGGCCGGTCTTCCTATGCCCAAGGTGTATGTGATTCCTGAAGAGTCCCCCAACGCCTTTGCTACGGGCAGGAATCCGGATCACGCAGCCGTGGCGGTCACGAGCGGTCTTTTAAAACTCATGGACCGAGAAGAACTGGCAGGCGTCTTGGCCCACGAGATGGCCCATGTGCGTAACCGGGATATCTTGATAGGTTCCATCGCCGCCACCCTGGCGGGGGCCATCATGATACTGGCCAATATGGCACGATGGACCGCCTTTCTCGGAGGAGGATATGGAAGCGGCGACGATGAGGAAGGAGGGTTGGGGATCGTAGGGCTGCTGGTGATGTCCCTTCTGGCTCCTTTGGCTGCCATGCTGATCCAAATGGCCATTTCCAGGTCCAGGGAGTTTCAGGCCGACGCTACGGGAGCATCCTTTGTGGGGAGGCCTGAGGGGCTTGCGAGGGCATTGGAAAAGCTGGGGGCCTATTCGAGAAGAGTCCCCTTGCGGGCCAATCCGCAGACAGCCCATATGTTTATCGTTAATCCCCTTGCCGCCGGAAAACTGGCCCACCTTTTTTCCACCCACCCCCCTTTGGAAGAGAGGGTCGCCCGTTTGCGGGGATACCGACCGCCTTCCATAGCCGGAAGATCGGCGGAAGATCAGGGGAGAAGGCAGGCCGAGGAGGTGTGGCGGAATCTCACCGGATGAATCCATCCGGAAGGGAGAACTCGGAACTTTCATCGAAAAGAGGGATGGAGAAGTGCCCATCCCTCTTTTTTTCTTCCGTAAGGATAGTAAGTTGGTAAGGAGTTCAATGTATGATATGTTTTCAGTAGAAGTTCCGGTTTACGGTTTTAAGGGGTAAAGGGCCAGGAAGGGAGAGGCCGGGAACCATTTTTATTTGTGTGCAAGAGGATTTAAGTCAATGGGGAGAAATTCGAATATTGTATAATTTTTTGAAAATATTTTAAGAAATACACAGCCAAACAAAATAATATTGACAAATTATTCAACATCGTCTAATGGATGACGGATATCCATGAAATCCAGCTCCGACTTTAGGAAAGGCTTTCATAGGCAAGTCCCTGATAAGGATCAGGAATGCATATCTTCGGTATTTATGTTGTGATCGAGGGAGATATGCTGAGTCAGGGATCCCAATTTTCTATTCTGGAATCTTCTTGTTTTTATCCACCAGGCCCAAATCTTGAGGCGTCGTTAGTGGGCAAGGGGAGTTGCGGGTTAAGTAAGTATTGCCTCCCCCCAGTGGCAAGTGAGCGAGACCTTTGAAAAACGTTCAATTTTGTTCAAGGTCAAGGAAGGCGAAAATTTTAACCATCCCGCTCAGAATACTAAGCGGGACAGGCATCCATACATTGAAGTATTTCGAGGATTAAAATTTGTCCGCG
>JAFDEE010000028.1 GCA_019310525.1 Deltaproteobacteria bacterium
GGTGCTGGCATTGGTTGTTCTGCTTTGGGGGTTGAGAGGGTGGCGGCGAGCCTAGTGTCCATCCATAAATAGGCAATTTTGTTCAAGGTCAAGGAAGGCGAAGATTTTAACCGCAGGAATACATTGAAGTATTTCGAGGATTAAACCCAAATTATGCGTGAACGCCTGTCTAAGGAAGGGTAAAGGGATTTTCCCGAAGTGGCCTATTTTGGCTCTGGAGCAGGAGAGCGAAAGAGCCAAAATCGGCAGTGAGCGGAGCCATGGACGGCGCAGCGAACGTAGCGGAGGGAACATCCCTTTACCCTTCACCCATCAGGTGCTGTCAAAATGCTTTAACATATTGTAATAAAGATCATTTTCATTATTAATGCATAATTTGGGTTAAAATCTGAGCCTGACACAGCCTGTCCGCCGCTGTCTGGCGGGCTTGTCACGCCGTAGCCATAGCGAAGGCGGAAGATTGGGGAAAAGGGCCATTTATGGATGGGCACGAGCCTAGGTCTTCCGGCGGCTTTTCAGCCTAACCCTTTTTGATCCGGAACTTCGATCGATGATTGGATCATACTTTGAAAGCGGTCTTGATTGGAACAGCTTTCGGAAAGGCCCCTTTGTTTGGAAAAATTTTGACTTTTTCTTTTGAACTCTTATCTATTATTTGTTAACTTTAAATTATGATCGTGGAAAGGAGGGTCATGGCTACATGAGTTTAGAAAGTCCTCTTCAAGGAAAATCCATTCTGGTAGTGGATGATGAGCCTGATATTCTGGAGACCGTGGAAGAAGAGCTCGATATGTGTCTTGTAGACAAGGCACCTGATTATGAAACTGCAATACAGTACCTCTCAGGGTATACTTACGACATCGTGATCCTTGATATCATGGGGGTCAACGGATTCGAACTTCTCCAAAATTCGGTGGATAGGGGGTTCCCGACTGTCATGCTCACGGCCCATGCCTTGACCCCTGAGGCCCTCAAAAAATCCATTAAACTGGGTGCGGTCTCTTTCCTGCCGAAGGACAAGATCCCGGAACTGAAGACATTCCTGGAGGACGTGGTTTTGGGAGAAGGAAAGCCCGTATGGAAAAAGCTTTTTGAAAGGCTGGGCAACTATTTCAATAAGCACTTCGGCCCGGATTGGAGAGAACGGGATAAGTTTTTTAAGGAATTCGAGGAAACTTTAAAGGAGACGATGTAGATCATCATATCCCCGGACGCCGAGGGTGTTGTTTATGCAGGGCCGACATGGCCCTGCGTTTTTTTTAATGATTCCCCGTCTGGATTCAGTACGACCCGGGTTCAAGAGAAAAACATCTTTTCTTGATTCTTCAGCTTTTTTGTCCCCTCCCAAGAAATACCCCTTTGATCAATTTTTGCCATCCAACCCCGGCCCGTCTTTTCTCGGGAAAAATCAAAATCCTGATCTTGACAATTCCGAAAAGGTGCTTATTTTTTTTCCGAATTTTTTAGTTCAGTTATATCAACATGTTACCGTGTTAGGTGGTTTTTCGGGAATCCCTTGGCGGGAGCACAAGCAGGTGGTTACAACACCCAAGATTCGGCAACAATACACAGCAAAGGAGGAGTTTGAACATGAAATTGAAGCCATTGAATGACCGGGTGCTGGTGCTAAGGATCGAGGAAGATGAAAAGACGGCCGGGGGCATCATCATCCCTGATACGGCCAAGGAGAAACCCCAGGAAGGTAGGGTGGTGGCGGTCGGGCCCGGCAAGTTGAACGATGACGGCAAGCGGATTCCTATGGAGGTTAAGGAAAACGACCGGGTGCTTTTTGGGAAATATGCAGGCACTGAGGTCAAGATTGAAGGAGTGGAACACACCATCATGCGAGAGGACGATATTCTTGCCATTATCGAATAAGGTACGAGGAGGGATACAGACATGACAGCCAAGATGATCAAGTACGGCGCTGAAGCGAGAGAAAAGATATTGCGGGGCGTCGATACTCTTGCCGAAGCAGTGAAGGTCACCCTCGGACCGAAGGGTCGGAATGTCTTGATCGAAAAATCCTGGGGATCACCCAAGACCACGAAGGATGGGGTGACGGTGGCCAAAGAGATCGAACTGGAGGACAAGTTCGAGAATATGGGCGCCCAGATGGTCAAGGAGGTGGCTTCCAAGACCTCTGACGTGGCCGGAGATGGGACGACAACGGCCACATTGCTGGCCCAGGCGATTTATCGTGAGGGGTCAAAATTGGTGGCCGCCGGTGCAAATCCCATGGCTATCAAGCGTGGTATCGACAAATCGGTTGAAGCGGTGGTGGAAGAATTGAAGAAACTGTCCAAGCCCACCAAGGAGAAGGCGGAGATCTCCCAGGTAGGGACCGTATCGGCCAACAACGACAAGACCATCGGGGATATCATCGCCGAGGCCATGGAGAAGGTGGGCAAAGAAGGCGTCATCACCGTAGAAGAAGCCAAGGGAATGGAGACGACTCTCGAGATCGTAGAAGGAATGCAGTTCGATCGCGGTTATATCAGCCCTTACTTTGTCACTGAACCTGAGAAGATGGAAGTTCACCTGGAGGAACCCTATATTCTTCTCCACGAGAAAAAAATCAGCAATATGAAGGACCTGGTTCCCATTCTGGAACAGATCGCCAAGATGGGAAAGCCTCTCCTTATTATTGCCGAGGACGTGGAGGGCGAGGCCCTGGCGACCCTGGTGGTCAATAAGCTGCGAGGGACCCTGAAGTGTGCAGCGGTAAAAGCCCCGGGTTTCGGCGATCGTAGAAAGGCCATGCTCGAGGATATCGCCATCCTGACAGGTGGACAGGTGATCAGCGAGGATCTTGGGATCAAGCTGGAAAATATGACTATCAACGATCTGGGGACCGCAAAGAGGGTCAGCATCGACAAGGACAACACCACTATCGTGGATGGTGGAGGCAGCCGCAAGGCCTTGGAAGGCCGGGTGAAACAGATCCGTGCCCAGATCGAGGATACGACCAGCGACTATGATCGGGAAAAACTCCAGGAACGCCTTGCCAAACTGATCGGCGGTGTGGCCGTGATCAATGTGGGAGCGGCGACCGAGGCCGAGATGAAGGAGAAAAAGGACCGGGTGGAAGACGCCCTGAACGCCACGCGGGCCGCTGTGGAAGAGGGGATCGTTCCAGGAGGCGGCGTTGCTTATCTAAGGGTTTTGAAGGCCTTGGACAAACTGGAGCTTCCCGGAGACCAACAGCTTGGAGCCAAACTGGTGAGAAGGGCCCTTGAAGAGCCCGTGCGGCAGATCGCCAACAACGCAGGATTCGAAGGTTCGGTCGTGGTGCAGGAGGTCATTTCTGCCAAGGGGGCCCACGGGTTCAATGCCGAGACTGGTCAATATGAAGACCTGATCAAGGCGGGAATCATCGATCCTACCAAGGTGACACGGTTCGCTCTCCAGAATGCGGCTTCCGTGGCCGGCCTTCTCCTGACCACTGAGGCCATGGTGGCGGAAAAACCTGAAAAGAAAAAGGCGGATATGCCTCAGATGCCTTCTGAAGATATGTATTAATCCTTTTTTCATGGACCGCCCGGGGGAGAGATTTCCCGCCCCCGGGCGGTTATTATTTTACCGCCACTTCAGGTCCCCTGGGAACAGGAAGCAAGGCCCTCTACGGTTTTCAACCATTGAAACCGGATAAATGGGCTGTAATTCAGAGAGAAAAGGGAAGAGATGTAAACCTTGATTTGCATTCCTGGTGTGTCAAGGGGACATCGAGGTGTCGAAATTTTGACGAAAAAACACTCTGTTCAGGAGCTTCTTTCCCCTTCTTATCCCTGGCCATTCGCTTTTTTTTGATCCTTCCGGAAAAAACGGACATATTTCATTTTACCGCCTCCAAACTGCCCCACCCGTTGAAGGTTTCAGTAATAAGCCCCGTGGCTCAGAAAAAGTCCAAAGGGCCGGATTTTACCACCTTTTTCGCAAAATAAAATTTCGCTTTTCTCTTGAAATTCACCGACGTCAACCTTTTCCATCTCATGGCCCTGTTTTTGCAATCCTTACGATGCAGCACAGAGGTCTGAGTACCGTAATACCAAACAAAGGAGAGAAATGAAATGCGACGACAACTTACGCTCGGAAAGAGGATTGCTTCCGGAATCATCCTGTTACTGATCCTCATGGGAATCGTGGGAGGTGCTGGTTACTTCGGGCTCCTCCGTGTGTCCAAGGTCGTCGGACTTTACAAGGATATCAGTTCGCTCCAATCCATAGTTGCCCTGGGTAAGGAACAGTTCGATCTCTACATGGTGGCCGCCCTGAGCGGGGACAGGGAGAGCATGGCCGAGACCAAGGCCAAGACCTTGGATATTCTTGGAAAAGGCTCAGCCTTTATCGAGGAGATCAAGGGAAAGGCCTCTGTAGACAGAGCGGGCAAGGAACAACTGGCCGCGGCCCAGGAGGCCATTAAGGGATATCGTAAGGCCTTCGTCCAATATACCCTTGAAGAAGACGAAAAGGAAAAGCTCGCAGGCCAAATCGAAGATATGTACAAGGGCTTGGCTGGAAACATCGAAAAGGGCCAGTTGTGGCACCAGGAAATGATTATGGAGGCAAAGGTTCTCATGTCCAATGTCCAGGTGTATCTACCGCGGCCATCCCCGGGGCATTGGAAAAAGGTGGAAGAGGGCTTCTCCAAGCTCCTGAAAACGATAAAGGCTTGGGCGGGGAAGGTCAATAACAGCGATTCATTGAGAGAACTGGGGGCGACCATTCTGAAACAGTATGAAACCTTTAAATCCACCGTTGAACAATTCCACGAAAAGGTCCAGGTACAGGCCCAACTCAAGGCTTCCATGGCCCAGAACAAGGCAAAACTGGTAGCCGTGTGTGAGGACCTGGGTAATAAGAGCGAAAAGCAACTCAGGGAGGATACGAGGCTTTCAGGAAGAATCATCTTCGGTGTTATGGGAGCGGCCCTCTTGCTCGGTGTTTTCTATGCATTGATATCCATCAAGAGGATCAATGCAAAGATCAATACCGTAATCAGGGGTGTCAGCGAGGCGGCGGAACAGGTGGCCTCTGCGGCCGGGCAGGTCTCAAAGTCCAGCCAGGAACTGGCCGAGGGCTCTTCTCATCAGGCAGCGGCCATTGAAGAGACCTCTTCTTCTCTCGAAGAAATTTCTTCCATGGTCAAACAGAATGCGGAGAATGCCAATGAGGCGAAGGGCATGATGGGAGAGGTCAAAAGGATCGTGGAAGATGTTAGTCGCCATATGGGCAACATGAGCGAGGCGATCGACGATATCACCCGTTCCAGCCAGGAAACGGACAAAATTGTGAAAACTATTGATGAAATCGCTTTTCAGACTAATCTTTTGGCCTTGAACGCGGCGGTTGAGGCGGCCCGGGCAGGAGAGGCCGGGGCGGGATTCGCCGTGGTGGCCGATGAAGTCCGAAACCTCGCCATGCGGGCTGCCGAGGCGGCAAAAAATACTGCCCAATTGATTGGGGATACCATCCAGGCCGTTCAGAAGGGAAACGAACTCACCCTGGCGACCAAGGAAGCATTTCAGCAAAACATCGAAATCTCCTCCCGCGTAGGATCCCTGGTGGACGAGATCGCTGCGGCCTCCAAAGAACAGGCGGAGGGTATTGAACAGGTGACCCGAGCCGTGGCCGACATGGACCAGGTCACTCAACAGAATGCAGCCGGCGCTGAAGAATCCGCCAGTGCCGCCGAAGAAATGAATGCCCAGGCCGAAGGAATGAAGGCTTATGTCAGGGATCTGATCATGCTGGTTCATGGAACCAAGGGTATGAAAGGAGATGGCTCCCACGGCAGTTCCCTTGAGACGGTTCCGGCTCGGGAGACGGATGTCTCCGCCGCGGGCTCCCTTCCTGCGCGAGAGGTGAAAAACACGAACCTGCCTGCCTCCAAGCTCAAGGAGGTGGATCCTAATCAGGTCATCCCGATGGAGGAGGATGACTTCAAGGATTTCTGAATCAGATTTTGTCTTTCACGGGCAGACAAATCTTTTCAGGCTTTCAGCGGCCAATGATCCATCCGGCCGCTGAAAGTCCCTTGGGTTCCCCACATACCGCCCGCATGTCATTTCCTTATGCCTATCGGTCCATCAAGATGCGTTCATGGAATATTCCAAGGCGCTTTCGACATGGATCCTGGATGTATCGAAAAAGGGCATTCCTATATCCTCTCCTCCCAGCAGGAGAGGAATCTCAGTACAACCTAGGATCAGCCCTTCGATGGAATTTTCTTTTCTCATTTTCTCCGCAATGTCCAGGAACCCTCTTCGGGTTTCTTCCCGGATGATTCCAACCCCAAGTTCCCGGGAGATCTTTTCACAGATGTAGTCCCGATCCTTTTCCTCCGGAATTTCGATGGTGATCCCGTGTCGCTCAAATACATCCCGGTAAAAGGAGGAGCCCATCGTTGTGAGTGTTCCAAAAAGGCCTACCCGCGAAAGCCCCTTTTGCTTTACAGCCATGCAGGTGGCCTCCACGATGCTGATCAGGGGGATGGGGCACTCTTCCTTTATAACGTCAAAGACTTTGTGAGGTGTATTGGCTGCGATCAAACCAAAATTCGCTCCTGCCCGAAAAAGAGAGAAAAAGGCATCCAGGATTTTCTGGGCCATCTCGGACCACCTTTCCGCCTCCATGATCTTAAGGCATTCCTGAAGATTCAGACTGTAAATGAGGATCTCCGGCATGCTTCCTTCAAGTTTTGGATTGGAGTAACACAGATTCGTGAAGATCCGGTAGTAATAGAGCGTTGACTCCGGCCCCAGTCCCCCGACGATTCCGATTTTCTTCATGTTTTTCCCTCCTTTGAACCCAAATTATGATCTTTATTACAATATTTGAAGCATTCTGACAGCACCCGATGGGTGAAGGGTAAAGGGATGTTCCCTCCGCTACTTCCCGTCAAACAGCCGGCGGGCAAGCGTTCATGCATGATTTGGGTTGAATCGTTGTTGAAAAAAGATTTCGAAGGCATAGTCCCCTTCCCGAAATTCTTTTCCGGAACTCTGCCCTGTTTCCCTTGACCCATTTTCTCCCCTTCTTTACACTCATGCAAGTCCAGCGGCAAGTTCAAAGGCCTGAGACCAGGAAAAAGGAATAATTCCGGAACCATGAAGATCGTGTGGTCTTTTTCGTCCCAACAGGGAGATGTGCCCGTCGACGATGAAGTCCTCAAAAGGCCCTTCGTCCTCCGACTCCGACCACTTCAGCTGCACCCCGTCCTGAGCCTGGAGGATTTCTTTTCGGCGATGGAAACAGCCGTTCTCAAAGAGGGAGGACGACAACTTGCCCTTATCCTTTCTCGAATCTGGAAAAAAGATGTGAATCCGGGGGATATCGAAAGGCTTTTATTTAGATACGAAAAATACGGCACATTGTATCAGATCGTGAGCATTGAGGTTTTTTCGGGTACCCTTAGGGTGAAACTCTCCGGAAATGTCGCCCTTTTGCCGGAGGCAAGGGCGACCTTACAGCGGGAGGCCGCTCTCTTGGAGCAATTGAACCGGCGGTACGGCTATCCTTATCTTCCCCGGGTTTATATGCTGGATTCGGTGGATATCCGAAGGCGTGATTTTGTTCAAAGGATGGACGTGCTCCTGTCCCAGTGGTTCGAAGATTTCCATGAATGGCACTTTTGCGGGGACAAGGATCAGGCCGACGGCATCCTGATATGGGATCTAGAAGCGGGATATAGGCGGGCCTCTCAAGGGGAACGTCATGAGATCATCCGGGCGGCCTCCCGAATCCTTACCCTTTATTTCGATCCGGAGACCTATGCCCAGATCTTACCTTGGCACCATGGGGGAGGAGATTTTGTCGTTCGATCAGAGAGGGTGGGAATCCAAGTCCGTCTCGTGACTGCGAGGGGATACCAACCTCTTATCGGTTCGGCCGCGAAGGAAGGCCTTTCCCCTCCGGAGGCCCTCTTGCTTTTCTTCCTTGACATGACCGTCAGGATGCGGTTGGACAAGTTTGAGGGGTTGGGGGAGGCCGTATGGGCAAGTGATGGTATCCTTCCATCGGTCATCCTGGGATTCCTTGAGGGCTTGAAACAGATGAAGGGAGAAGGAAGAATCGCCGGGGACCTGGTTGACCGGGTGGTCCGGATGCTTTCATCCCTGAGGAAGGAAGATCTATATGGGCGATTCGAACGGTTGATGGAAATATACAGGGCCCGGGATCCTGGGGATTTTCCCTGCATAAAAAGAAATCTGGAAGGACATACAAGGGAGTTGCATCGCTATTTGGAGTCCCGGGTAATGGAATGGGTGAGAAGACCTGAATTCGGATTGAACCAAGATTGAAAACGGAGGTGTGAAATGATTGAAATGAACAAAGAAAAGGATTCGGAAATTCAACCGGAACTGGAAGGTTACAAGAAGAAGATCCTGCCGGTCAATAAATCCCGGCTTCGTCTTGAACGGGATCTTTACTTCATCGGCATGACTCAGCGGGGTTACGAAGTGGAATACGATGTCAAGTACGAGGAAGGCTGCTCTCCAACCGAGACTCTGCTTCTGAGTATTGCGGGATGCATCTCTATCGACGTGGTTCATATCTTGAGAAAGATGCGTTGTGAAGTTTCCAAGTACGAAGTGGAAGCCTCAGGGACCAGGAGACCCGATCCCCCCCAATATTATACGTCCGTGGATTTGATGATCCATATATCGGGCAAAGGAATTACACCCTCCAAGATCGACCGGGCCATCGCCCTGTCTCTGGACAAGTATTGCTCTGTCTACCATTCATTAAGGAAAGACTTGAAGGTGAACATTGAGTATCAGATCGAGTCTTAGGCCGATGGCGTCAGCTCGGTTTCCGGGCGATTTTCCATTTCCGTGATATTGACAAACCAAACTCAATGCTTATTTTATGGCTGATTCAGCGGGAAGGAAATCCGGAAAGGAGGTGTGATTATGGACCTCGTAAAATGGAATCCTTGGAGAGAAATGGAGACTTTATCCGACCGCATTAATCAGCTTTTCAGCGGGCCTTTGTTCCCTTCCCAGTGGTTCGGTGACGAATCCATGCTGGAAGGATGGAAGCCCGCGGTCGATATCATGGACAAGGGAGACAAGATCGTTATCAAGGCCGAACTTCCCGGCGTTGACAAGAAGGACATCCGTGTGGAATTGAAGGACAACATCCTCACGTTGGAAGGTGAACGCGCCAGCGAAAATGAGGTGCAGGAAGATAGGTATTACCGGAAGGAAAGGTTTTTCGGGAAGTTCTCACGTTCCTTTGTGGTTCCCAAGGGACTGGATCCTGACAAGGTCAAGGCGGATTACAAAGACGGAGTGTTGAATATCGAGATCCCCAAGCCGGAGGAGGAAAAGGCCAGGAAGATCACGGTTCATTAAGAGCCGTTCATGTCAACCTAAACAAAAAGGACGACCCTTTCGGGCCGTCCTTTTTGTTTGCCTCCCCTTGCCGGCTCATTCAGGCGGATCTACTTGCAGACATCCACCCATTCGGCCCCGGTAACCGCGTGAAGTTCTTCCGGTGAAATCTCGATACAGGAGTTGCGGGACCCCGCAGCCGGGTATACCTTGTCAAAGGCCCTAAGGTTTTCGTCCAGGTAGATTTCCATATCTTTCTTCAATCCAAAAGGACAGACACCGCCTACGGGATGACCGGTGGCCTCAAGGACCTCGTCGGGGGCCATCATCTTTCCCTTGGCCCGGAACTGCTGCTTGAATTTTTTGTTGTCTATTCTGGCGTCACCCCTGGTCACGACAAGGATATCACGATCCTTCACCTTGAAAGCGAGGGATTTGGCGATCCGGGCCGGTTCAACGCCCAAGGCCCGGGCCGCCAGTTCGACGGTTTCTGTGCTTTCATCAAATTCAAGGATTTCATAAGGAAGATGATTATCAATGAAATGCCTCTTAACCTCCTCAACGCCCATAAAAACCCCCATTCATGAATACTTGGTCACTGAGTCTTGCACAAACAATATCGAAGTTGTCGACTACTTTCAGAAAAACAAGAAATGAGTAGTTTGTTCCCCGGACTGAGTTGTAAGATTCAACCAGGGGGCCATCCTAGCCGGAATCACCCGCAGGGATGTTCTTGATCTTGGAGAATCCCGGAATCAGGGTCTGGGTGCTGATCACCCCGGGGAGTTGTCGGATCTGGTTGTGGACAAAATCCCCGATGATCTCGGCGTCCGAGGAGACCAGATCCCTCGTAAGGACGATTTTTATGAGAAGATCCACATCACCGTGAACGGAGTGGATTTCCTGAACTTCCTCCAGCGAGTAAAGTTTTTCGATGATCCGGTCTTCCTTTTTGGCCGAGACGTGCATGAGTACGAAGGCTGTTATTTTGCGAAGCATTTCCGGATATTCCGCTTCCCGCTTCTGGCTCATCTTTTCCCTGAATTCCTCCATGTCTCTGCAGATAAGCGGATCGATTCCCCTCCCGTACCTCCTCGTACTCATCCTTTCCCATTGATGGGAGGAGATGTAGGTGTAGAGATCGGCGAGAGTACGATTGGGAAAGGACTCCAGCAGTCGTCCCCTCTGAATGATGGCTGTGAGAGGCCTGTAAATCGTTTTGTACCAGTCCTCCGCTGCGGTTTCAAGGGATACCGGCGTCTTCCCTCCACTCTCCTGTTCGAGGTGCTGACGGTGCCTTGATATTTGTTGAAGGAGATAGGGGTATTTCCCGATCTCGGTCAAGTCTATCTTGTCGGAGAGTCCAGTTTGGGCCTTGAAGTCTGCCCTTTCCCGATACAGGATTCCCTCCAGGGTATCCTTTGATGGGATGAATTCCACGATATGGGCATGGATTTGGGAATACCCCAATTCTTTGGCAGCGGCTACCCTGTGATTCCCGTCGAGAACGTAGTACTCATCCTTGATTTGATATAATTGAACAGGAGGTAGGGGCTTCCCCTCCTTCATGGTCTTTTTGATGAGTTCGAGCCTCTCCTGAGGAAGGTGATCCTTGAGCCTGAACTTGCTGTCGAAATCATGGTAGCGGCCCACACTTCCAACGATCCGCTCCAGGGGGACTAGCCGGACCCCAAGATCCATGGCATCAAAGGCTGCTTCTTTTTCCTGGTCTTCCTTGAAAGACTTAACTTCGGATTTTGCGCGGCGCCTATGATCCTGGCCGGTCTTTCCCAGCCATCCGCTTATCATTGATTTCCAGGATGGTGTAACCATAGCTGTTCACCACTTGGGTATTTCCTATCAGAGTCATGCGCTCGGAAGGATCGTTGAAAAAGGAATGGATATGTCCGTGAACGAAATATGCCGGTGAATATTTGTCGATAAGCCACCGGAACACCCTGAAGCCCTTGTGGCATGGATCCTCTTCATCGTGGACGAAGCGGGGCGGGGCATGGGTGATGATGACATCGACACCTCCGAGACGTTTGAAGTCGCGACGGAGGTTTCGAACCTTTTGCCGCATTTGTTCCTCCGTATATTGAAAGGGACCGCCGTTATACCACCGGGAACCTTCGAGGCCAAGAAAATTAAGCCCCCTGAATCGAACGACTCGGCCGTCCAGGTTTTCGCAGCCATCAGGCGGTTTTTCCAGGTAGCGGATATCGTGATTGCCACTCACATAATAAAGGGGGACATTGAAGCCCTTGGCCAGATAGGTCAAGTATTCCGGTGGAAGGTCTCCGCAGGAAAGTATCAGTTCGATCCCGGGAAATTCGTCGATATCCAAACCGTCGTAAAGCCGGGTTTCTATGCTATCTGAAACACTCAAGATTTTCATGCTTTTTTATTTCGGCTTTGTTGGTCATCTGCTCACCTTATCTATTCATGGAGATTATACCGAAGAAAGAGACGAAAGGCAGCATATTTGCTGAGCCTTTCATAAATGGAAACAAGGAAGCAGGCTGTAATGAAAGACAAATCCAGATCGGTTTTTAAAAACGGCCGCTTGAAATGCTATTGACACATGAAATGGAAGGACATTGACGCAAGGGTTTCTTATCGATATAATTCAATCAAAAGCGTTTTTTCCAACCTCATCAAAAAAGCTTAGTTCCTGTGTTGTTTCCAGATGGCCCTCAGGGCCCCTACCTTTTGGGACCTCATTATGTTTTTACTATTCCAGCGGATTTATTGGCGATTTAGGGGTGAATCGTCCTTGGCGGAACATTCGGCCCCTCGGTTTCATGGAAATTGTAGACCTGAGGTGTCGCGGGGGTATGTTTCCCTGGAGCGGTTCGGAGGAAGGATGAAAGAGAGTGATTCGCTACAGGTGTTCGTCGGTGAATGACGGTGCGTCAACTGAAGGGGTGAACGTTCAACTTTTGCGTGCCTGTCGAGCCGGCGGATAATTGCTCCGAACAGGGATCACCACAGACCAGGAGGAACAGTCATGACGAGACAGATTTCCTTTACAAAGCATGAAAACAGAGTCTTGCCCGGTTTCAGAGAGATGATGAACAAAGCCGAATCAACGGAGGACTTGAAAAAATTTTTCGTATACAGTGCAAAGGATCTTTTGGAGGGGGTTTTTGAAGGGAGACTCGATTTCAATTACGAAGACTTCGAACTCACCCTGGACAAGGAACCGTATTATAGATTAAGTGACAGGCTGTTGGCCCAGGACACCTTCAATTCGGTCTGGAATGATTCGGACCTCCCGCGGGTGATGTCCCGTCTTGCGGAATCCGCCGTCCGTCATATGAGGAGGATGGAGAAAAGGCCCGATAAGTGTGAAACCAAGATAAGGGTATAAATAAAGCGACCTGACGCCGCCTCCCCCCCACGGCATTGAAGCGTAGGGAAACACCCCTACCCCCCTATTACAGAGATTGAGAGATGCCGTGAGGAGGTGGCGATCAGACCGTTCCCAGGCCGGTGGCATCCCCCTTCTTGTAAAGACTGTAATATTTTATCACTTTATCGATGTAGGACCTTGTCGCCCTGTAAGGGGGAATCCCATTGTACCGCCGGACCTTGGTGATCCCGGCGTTATAGGCTGCAAGCACCATCCTCAAGTCTCCTTCGAAATAATCAAGGAGATCCTTGAGGTACTTCACCCCGCCGTTGATATTGTGCTCCGGGTTGAAGCAGTCTTTTACTCCAAGGGCCTTGGCGGTCCCGGGCATCAACTGCATCAGACCCCGCGCGCCGCGTTTCGAAACAGCCCGGGGGTTTCCCCCTGATTCCGCCATGATAACAGCCTTGATCAAGGCGGGATCCACCCCATATCGCTCCGCCGCCGCCTCGATGAGCTTGTTGAATCTTTTGTAAGGCTCACTGAACCTTAAGGGCTGTGCGGCCTTGGTAGCGGATCGGAGTTCCTGTCGGAGCGCCGTGTCGGCCGGTAAGAGTCCGGAATCATCACCAGTGGTGGAGTTGGAAGTATCAGCCGATATGGTTTCCGATGGGGCGGTGAAATGGGGAAGTGTGGGTAGGGCGAAAATTAACAGCAACCACAAAACAAAGGTCCATTGGGCGGCATCCACCCATGAGATTTTTTGCATGGATTTCATGAAAAACGTTCCACATTCCATTTCTTGATATATTCCTGCACGCATGATTTTTTTCGAATATTCGGAAGACTCTGGATTTACTTGGATCTGTTACAATCACCGTTTCCTTCCCCTAACTTATTGCAAAGGGTGCTTAAATCCTGGAGGGCCGGTTGCCAGTTCCGGTAAAAGTGATCCCAGAAGAAAGTTTGGGCGAGGACAAAGCGATTGTATTGAGACCCCGCATGCCTCATTCTTTTATCCCAGGCCTCCTGAATTTCCTCTAGCCTTTCCTTTCTAGCAGGATCTTCAATGCTTTGCAAGAAGCTATTGATCATTCTCTTTCTTTCCCGCTCGAAGGCAAGCCTGTCTTCGTGGAATAAGCGATGAAGCCGGGCATGTCTTTCGAGGGCAGCCTCCCGGATTTTCTCCCTCTCTTTTTCCCAGTCGATGGTTTCCATAGTGTCTTCCTGTAATGAAAGAATCGTACCAATGGGTTTGAGCTATTTTTAATGTAATGCTAATGAGTTATAATAACTCAGGCCATATATTGATCTAGGGGTGGAAATTTTTTCCCTTTTTTTGTGTACTGAAGTATCCATTATTGGAAAGATATTACACATAATGATCCGAAAGATCGGCCGTAAAGCCCGGGGAATCTCCCTGCAAATGAATTTCAGGGCCCTTGCATGCAGGCCTTGGTTTGAACTGGCGGTTTGGGCCTGGGTTGAAAATGCCAGGAGGAATGTGAGGAACTCAGATCTGGGGAGAAGGGGCCTTCTTTAACACCCCCACCGACAAAGATCGCTGAGAACGCGAAACAATCATCGGTACTTGAAATGCCTATTCAATGAGATTACCTTGGTATCGCATCGAAAGACGTGTACGTGGATACCAAGGAGTTTGCCCCGAAGGGTTATCCTGAAAGGTCTCCCGGCATGAACAGGGGCGGATCAGGGAGAGGCAACTTGGAAAAAAAAGAAGACAAACCGATAGTCCGGGACCTCCGGAGCCTTCAAAGAGAACTCAGAAACCTTTCCGGTAGAGATATCATGGCCCGGATTCTCGACCATGAAAACCCCATGGAGCTGGTGCGGGGACTGCCTTCAGAGGATTTCTACTGGATGATCAAGAAGGTGGGGGAGGAGGATTGCCTTCCCCTCTTGCAATTGGCCTCCGATGAGCAATGGCAATATGTTTTAGACCTGGAAATATGGATCAAGGATCGGTTGGATATCAAAACGACCTCCCAATGGCTGAAACGGCTCCAGGAAGCGGATTGCAGGCGTCTCGTAAGGTGGTTGACGAGTGAAGGAGAGTTCCTGGCCTTCACCTATTTTTTTCGGACCCTGGATGTCATCATCGCAGGGGACAAAGACGAGGTGTACGATATCCCTGAGGGATATTTCACCCTGGATGGTGAGATTTATCAGAGGGTCCGTCTTCAGGAGTTTCGGGACAGCCTTGAGACGATTCTGCGGACCCTGGCCGCCACTGACCTTGAGCGGTACCAGGCCCTTCTCATTGGTCTTTCCGGGGTGCTCCCCGCCGAGACCGAGGAGGAAATGTACCGGAGGAGGAATGTCCGTCTGGCCGAGCATGGTTTTCTTCCTTACGAGGAGGCGGTTTCCCTTTACGCCCCCCTGGAGCCTGAAAGGCTTGTACCCGAGTCCTCCCAAGCACACCCGGAGGTGCCGGAGCCGGAAGAGGAGGTCGGGGCCCTGGTACCCCTCTCCCCGTTCCAGCATGCTGGTGGGGAGAACATCTTTCTCACCGCGGCGGGAGGGGTGCAGGATCCCGTCTTCCTGGATCGACTCACCCTTGAATTCGCCGGACTCTGCAACCAGCTTGTCTCGGCCGACAGTCTCCTTGTCCGGGACATTGACGTCCTGGTGAAAACCTGCAGGAAGGCGGCAGGATACGTGAATTTGGCCCTCGAAAAGCTTTGCGGGAAAGATCTGCGTAAGGCTCGGGAAGTGTTGAAGAACCATTCCCTGGTTGCTCTTTTCAGGGTCGGATTCGGCCTTGCCCTGAAACTGAAGTGGGAGGCCGAGCGATGGTTCAAGGGAAGCTGGTTCATAAGGCAGGACCTTGATCTCCCATTTTGGGGAGAACCTTGGTCCGGGATTCTCAAGGGACTGCTGGCGAGAAGGCCCGAATATTATACCGTGGACGGCGGGGAAGAGGAATACAGGGGTTTTGAATGGTTGTCGGAGCTGGGTGAATCCATGGCGGCCCTTCGGCACATGATGGTCCTGGACGGCCTCCTGGAACGATTATCAGAACGCCACCCCATAGAGGGGTACATCTTGAAGAGTCCGGAATTCACCTTTCATCCCCTCCTTTTCAATTTATGGGGACGGAGCATCCTGGGGCTTACCCCTTCCTTTGCGGGGATGACCTTGAAGCAGGTCAAGGCCCTTTTTGGCGAGTTGAGGGATTCAAAGGCCGCTCCTCCTTACACCATGGAGGAGGGGGGAAAACGTTTCATTGAGTACTTCATGGCCTATGCCACGGATTCGCCCCCTGATGTGCGCCTGCTTCTAAGAGAAGCCCTGGCATGGGTTTGGAAGGAATTTCAGGAAGAATACGCCTGGGTTTCTCTGGGGGACCTGGATGGAAGATTCCTGCGCCATATCAAAGTGGTCCCGGAGAGTGAGCGGGTGAAAGAATAGCACCTTTCCAGGTTCGTTTTCCAGAAAGGCTTAAAACCATCCTGTTGGAGGGATGGGCGGGCATACCCCCGCCCCTGATCAGAAAAGGGCACCTTTAGAATCAATCCCGGCGCTTGCCAGCGATGAATTCCTCGGTCATGCGGTAAGCCTCCGAATCGGTGAATTGCCGGGGAGGGTGTTTCATGAAAAAGGCGGACGGAGAGTAAAGGACCCCTCCGGTGCCGCGGTCAAGGGCGAGCTTACAGCAGCGGATGGCGTCAATGACGACGCCGCCGGAGTTCGGGGAGTCTTCCACGGAAAGTCTCAGTTCAAGATCCATGGGGATATCGCCGAACAGTTTCCCTTCCATCCGGATGAAACAGACCTTGTTGTCCTTTTGCCATGCGACCCAGTCGCTGGGGCCGATATGGATGTTTTCATCCTGGAGCCTGTCTTCTCCCAGTTGAGATTGCACGGCCTCTGTTTTGGATTTCCGCTTGTTCAAAAGCCGGCTACGGTCGAGCATATTCAGAAAATCGGTGTTTCCCCCGGTATTCAACTGGTAGGTTCGTTCCAATTTGACGCCCCGGTTTCTGAAAAGATTGGCAAGCACCCTGTGCACGATGGTAGCCCCTACCTGAGATTTCACGTCATCGCCGATAATAGGGAGGTTCCTTTCGCGGAACCGGTTTCCCCATTCCGGATCGCTGGCGATGAAGACGGGCATGCAGTTGACAAAGCCCAGGCCGGCCTTTAAAGCACATTCCGCGTAAAAGCGGACCGCCCGTTCGGATCCCACAGGGAGATAATTGAGTAAAATTTCAGCCTTGGACGCCTTCAATTCCTCAACGATCTCTTCTTCTCCGGGTTCCTTTTGTTCCGAAGGGAGAAACGTGTACTTTTCGTCGTATCCCTTCATGTGTTCAGCGACCCCATCCAGGATTCTTCCCATATTTACCACGACTCCTGTTTCCTGGATGTCCGGGCAAATGGGTTTGGTGCAATTGGGAGGCTGAAAGATGGCCTTTGCAAGGTCCTGACCCACCTTTCTCTTGTCGATGTCAAAGGCTGCCACTACATCAATATCGCCGGGCCTGTATCCCCCGATGTCCCAGTGCATGAACCCGATCGCTTCCTTTTCGCTCCTGTTCCTGTAATAAGCGATGCCTTGGATGAGGGCACTGGCACAGTTGCCGATACCGACAACGGCAATTTTGATCCTCTCCATCAAAAGACTCCTCCTTTCCATTCATTCACAACCCTATCCGGAAAACGATACGCTTAACAGAAAGATCAATCCAATCGGAAGTTTTTAAGCACCCCATGCCGAATTGGCATTAAGATTTAGACACGATATTTCATGGGAAGGTTGGTTTATTGGAATTGCATACCGTGGCCCTCCACGTCCAAGGATCAGTTTTAACAGCACCCAAGCGGGTTCGCTTCGACGAAGAAATCGCGGCAACGGTCCTGGGATCCTGGGAAATCGTCCCTCTTGGCCGTTATGGGATGGCTGACCATCCAGGGGAGTGCCCAAAGCAGGGCTGCCGCGATTGTTTCTCCGGTCGATTTTGCGGTCATAGGACCGGGATTCTCCCTTGAAGGCGCATGGCCGGAATAGCTTCTCGGGGCGGCCTCTTGGCGAGGATTTCAAGAAGGCCTTCCCCCGGAGAAGGCCGCTCAACAAGTGGTGTCTGAACTGAAAGTTCAAAATTAGTAATATGTTGTAGGTTTTGTCAAGGTTCTTTCTGGCAACGAAACCCTGACGAACCTCTTTGTGACTCATTTTGATGTATTCCACCATGAGCCTTACTTCCTTGGAGGGGATATATTCCCTTTGTCACACAAGTCTCTCCAGAGAATTGCCAATAAGGCTCCGATGGACTAAGATAACTTTTTTTTGGCAATGGGAATGTTCGGGCTTTTGGGCCCCGGGTAAAATAAAGGGAAAGGACAAGGAAAGAATGATCGACTCTCATGCACACCTCGATATGGAGCAGTTTGATCCGGATCGGGAAGAGGTGATCCAAAGGGCCCGGGAGTTGGGCCTTTCTCATATCGTTACCATCGGCATAGATCTGGATACCTCCGCCCGGTCTCTGGAACTGGCCGAAACCCATGATTTCATCTCCGCCACAATAGGTTGCCACCCCCATAATGCCAAGGAGTTCGGAGAATTGGAGGTTGAGGGATTGGCCGCCCTGGCCGCCCGGGAAAAGGTGGTCGCATGGGGAGAGATCGGCCTTGATTTTTTCCATAAGCATTCTCCACC
The DNA here is from genome assembly GCA_019310525.1 of Deltaproteobacteria bacterium. NCBI lineage: Bacteria > Pseudomonadati > Myxococcota > Myxococcia > Deltaproteobacteria bacterium. The sequence goes on from JAFDEE010000028.1 coordinate 18,377, forward strand.
GGGGCGGCAAGTGGAAGCCTTTGAAATGCAGCTCGATATGGCCAGGGATTTCGATCTTCCTGTTGTCATCCATGACCGGGATGCCCACGATGAAGTGATGGAGATCTTGAAGAAAAAACAGGCAGGTCTGTACAAGGGGGTGTTTCATTGCTTTTCGGGGGATTACGACATGGCTATGACCCTCATCGATATGGGATTCTATATTTCCATCCCCGGCACTGTTACCTTTCCCAAGGCCCATCAGATTCAAAGAGTTGCGGCCCGAATCCCCCTGGAAAGGATGCTGGTCGAGACCGATGCGCCTTTCCTGGCGCCCGTTCCACACCGGGGCAAGCGCAATGAACCCTCTTTTGTGGCCCATACCGTATCACAAATCGCCCGGTTGAGAGAGACCGGCGTGGAGGTGGTAGCGGAGAGGACGGCAGAGAACGCCAGGCGGGTCTTTCATCTGAGGGAGCGGGGATGATTGATCATAAGATCAGCGAAGAATTTCCCCTTGTCCTTGCCTCTGCCTCTCCCCGGAGAAAAAGGTTGCTGGAACAGGTGGGGATTCCCATCCGGGTCAGGCCGAGTCATATTGAGGAGAGCGGGGTGGAGGGCGTAGATCCGGAAAAGACCGTTGAAGAGCTTGCTGTTAAGAAGGCCATGGGGGCTAAGGACTTGGCCGAGGCCGAGGGACTGTGGGTCCTTGGTGCGGATACCGTGGTGGTGCTTGGAAATTCCGTTCTAGGGAAACCCGCGGATGCGGAGGATGCCCGAACCATGCTATCCAGGCTCTCGGACAGGGAACACAAAGTGATTACAGGTTTCTGTATCCTCTCCCCGGGAACTCACCGGGGTGTTTTCAGCTCGTCCGTCACCACTCATGTAAAGATAAAAGAGCTCAGTCCCCGGGAGATCGAGGCCTACATCGCGACCGGGGAACCTTTCGACAAGGCTGGAAGCTATGGAATCCAGGGGATAGGGGCCTTCATGGTGGAATCCATCACAGGTTCCTATACCAATGTGGTGGGCCTGCCGATCTGCGCCGTGATCAAGGCGTTGGTGGCCCTAGGGGCCGTTAAGACCTTCCCGTTTGGAAAAATGGAGAGAGCGGGTTCTTTGGAAGAGAATGAAAGGAGGTGCCCATGATGCTCAAAGAACATGAATACATAAGGCAGACCCTGGAGAGGTATACGAACTGTTCTCTTGAGGAATTTTGCGAGCACATTTTGATCACCAATTTCAGGCAGTATATTCAGGCCTTCCAAGAGATGACCGAAGGGGCCTTTTCCGAAGGCAACTTTCGCATCGTCAATGTCCCGGATATGAACTGCACCATGATCGATTTCGGGATCGGCTCTCCCCAGGCGGCGCTTCTCATCAATTGTCTGGCCTATCTCGACAAGCTGAAATCCGTTATTATGTTGGGGATGTGTGGCGGGATCGATGATATACTCGAAATCGGAGACTTCGTGATACCCTCAGCGGCCGTGCGGGGGGAGGGAACGAGCAGGCACTACCTGCCTCCGGAATTCCCCGCCATACCGGCATCCTCCGTCAACCTGTTTTGTATCGGTGCGGTTAGAAAGGTTGGGCTGAATCCCCACTGCGGAATCGTCTACACGACTGATAGACGGCTTTGGGAGTTCGACGATGAATTCATCGACTACCTTCGCCGCCAGAGGATCCTGGCCATTGAAATGGAGTTGGCCACCCTTTTTTCCGTGGCCTACCGCTTCGAGGTTCCCATCGGGTCGATCATGCTGGTCTCGGATATGCCGCTTCAAAGGAGGGGAATAAAGAGCAAAAAGCTCCATCAGGAGATCTTTTCAAAACACATGGGCCCCCACCTGGACATCGCCATTGATGCGGTTCGGAACATTATCGCCAAATGGAACGACGTAGAACGAAAACTCACCAGCGAATGGTAGGTGGAGTGGTGAATATCGGGGGGACACTCCGGGTGTTCATTTCAACACGAGATCGTACCGCTCTTCCGTGATGACCTTCCCCCACATGCGGGCAGTGCTTTCCGCCGTCTTTTTGAATCCCACGGACCTGTAAAGGGAGGCGGCCGGTTTCAGGGTATTGACCGTCCAGAGAAACACGGAACTGAACCCCGATTCCCGGCAAAAAGAAAGTGCTTCTTCGACAAGGCGCCTGCCGATTCCCTTCCCCCTGAGTTCAGGGTGAACCAGGAACCATCGCAGTTGGGCCTCCTCGTCTGAGCATCTCACGATGGCCAATGACCCCATCACCCGGCCTTCCTTTTCCACAATCCAGATTTTTTTGCCTCTTCCCTGGCTGTAATTCCTGACAAACTCGACCAGGGGTTCCGCCACATGGATCTCAAAGGTATGGTCAAATCCGTGTTCCTCACCGTAAAGTTTTCCGTGCAGATGGATAATTGATCCCATATCGCCGGGCCGAAGATCATGCCGGACAATTATTGAAGGATCTCTATCCATATCGGCTTTTCCATCCATTGTTGAATACCTCCCACCAAATATTACGGATGCTCAGAGATCGTATCCGGAGACAGGGAACAAGCTGATTTTCACTCTTACAGATTCGAGTCGATTTGACAATACCAAAAGCGGAGTCTCCCGAAAAGGCCCCGGCCCTTTCCGGATTCATCGGTCTTGAGGCGGTTGATTTTCCGGAGACCTCCGGGTAGCATGGTTAGAACGGCACCTGGGGGAATCTAGACCCGAAGGGTGTCTTTTCATAAAAGGCCGTGGGGGCTGCAAATGGAATCTGCAGCTTATCAAAGAAGAACTTCAGGATGGGGAGGTTGTGGGAATGCTTGTAATCGTCAGTGATTTGCATTTCACGGATGGGACCACGAGTAATTGGAAAGACGGTGAAGATCTTTTCAATGTCCGGCCGAAGGCATTCGAGCTTTTCGTGACCAAGATTTCCGACATACTTTCAAGGAGAGAGAAGTCTCCCCGGAAGGTGACCTTCCTTTACAACGGGGATATCTTCGACCTGCTCAGAACCACTGCGTGGTTCGATGTGAAAGACCGCCCCTGGTCCGTTCCCCTGGATAAGAAAAAGGTCTATGCCCGGTGCCACACCATACTGGAGGAGATTCTCCGGAAAAACGAGGAGTCCATTTCCTGGCTGAGCGGGGACCATCCGCACTTCCAAGAGGCCTGGAGAGTGGATGCGGAGATTGAAAGGATTTATGTCCCCGGTAACCATGACCGTATAATCAATCTCTATGAACCCTGCCGGAAGCAGGTTTACCGTAAGTTGCTCGGGAAACGGGAGAGACGCCGTTTCGCCAACTTTTACATGGATCAGGATTTTCACCAGACCCTGGTCATGCACGGACATGAGTCCGATCCTTTCAACTGCGAATATGACAAGATGGGAAACCCCGATTACAACGCGGTTCCCATCGGGGATCCTTTGACGACGGAGTTGTTCGCCCGGATCGCATACGAGGCTGGAAAACTTCCCATTCCTGAGGAAGCAAAGGCGAGGTTCAAGGACATAGACAATGTGAGGCCGACCCTTGCAACGGTGCGGTATGTCCAGGATATCATCAACGACTTCTCCATCGGGGACAAGGTCAAGGATGTTCTCGGCAAGGTGGTGGGAGATTTCGAGGACCTTGAATTCTACCGGCAATGGAAGAGACGACACGATCGATTCAACTTGGGATTCGATGAAGCGGACAAGTTAGAGTGGGCCCTGAGGGCCGTCCGCCTTCTGGGGCCGTCTGTCCCCGCAGGACTGCTCGAAAAACTGGCAGCACTGGTGAGAGACGATTCCTGCGAGAAGCTGGCGAAGAGAAGGGTTGAAGACGTACGGGGTGGAAATCTGCGCTATTGCGTCATGGGACATACCCATGAACCCCTCCACGTCCCTCTGTGCGTGGATGAGCGACTGAACATGGAAAGACACTATCTCAATTGCGGGACATTTCGAACGACCTTCAGCCAGACCTATGACAAACAGGAATTTTTGAGATTTCAGCGTATGTCTTTCGTTATCGTGTATGGCCCCGGGGAATACCGCCCAGACGAGGAAAGGCCCCTGTATGAAATGTGGTCCGGGTTGAGAATGCACCACTGACCCGTGAGGCTTTTCCAAAACCCGATGGGCCCGGCGCAGGTCTCCGAGGCAGGAGGAGAAAAGATCCCATGCCCCTTTTCCGGCTATGGGGGCATTTCTCACCTTGCAAATTCTCATGAAGGGCCTGTTTGTTTTTGTTTGATCATTCAATCACTTTTTGCAACCATTGAAAAAGGGAAGGCGTTTTCCCAATTGGTCTCCGATTTTCCAAGCCTCGGATAGTATTTCGTTTCGCCTTCATTTCCAAAACCTTTGAGGGAAGGGAGGTGTGCCATGGCAAGGACGGAGGAATGCCGGAATTTCCTGGTGGAAGGGAAATGCGATTCCTGGATAATCGCCCGGTTCAAAAACAACGAATTTATCACGGGCCGGGACCGCATGGGATTTTCGGATGCCGACATAACGGAGGAGATCTGCCTGAATTGCCCTAATTTCAAAATGAATATCCGCCCCATGAGGATGAACGATCAGTAAGGTATCCGTGTACAGGCGGACAAAAAAAGGGCCCTTATGGCCTTTCGGCGGCCGGTGCGGCCTGTGTGGGGTGCGCACCCCCCGGGGGCGCTTTTCGCCCCTGGCAAGGGACACTGGGTGTCGGTCAGAGGGGCTTTGAAGGGGAAATCCCCTGGCGACCAACGCCTGTTTCCATGGAACCGCGGAGGTCTTCAGTGAGGGTTTTAAAGGAAGGAGGACGCAATCTCAAGGTGAGCGACAAGAGCCAAGCACATCCACAGAATTTCATCCGCGCTATCGTTGAAGAAGACCTCGAGAAAGGCACTTGGGGGGGGCGGGTCCATACCCGTTTCCCACCCGAACCCAACGGATATCTCCACATCGGTCACGCCAAGTCCATTTGCCTGAACTTCGGACTTGCCGAGGATTACGGGGGGCTTTGCAACCTTCGGTTCGATGACACCAACCCCGCCAAGGAAGAGATGGAGTACGTGGAGTCCATCAAGGAGGACGTCCGTTGGTTGGGCTTTGATTGGGGGGATCGTGAGTACTATGCCTCGGACTACTTCGAGCGGCTCTTTGAGTATGCTTTGCAGCTCATTAGGAAAGGGAAGGCCTATGTCTGCGATCTGAGCCCCGAACAGATCAGGGAATACCGGGGCACATTGACGGAACCGGGCAGGGAGAGTCCTTACCGGAACCGGTCCGTGGAGGAAAACCTCGACCTTTTCCAGCGCATGAGGGCGGGGGAATTCCCCGATGGATCCCGCACCCTGAGGGCCAAGATCGACATGGCCTCTCCGAATCTCAATATGCGGGATCCCGTCATGTACCGCATCCTGCATGCCGAGCACCACAGGACCGGGAGGAAGTGGTGTATCTATCCCACCTATGATTGGACCCATGGACAATCGGATTCCATCGAGGGGATTACCCACTCTCTTTGTACCCTCGAGTTCGAGGACCACCGTCCGCTGTACAACTGGTTTCTCGAGGCCCTGGAGATTTACCATCCCCGGCAGATCGAATTCGCCCGGCTCAACCTCAGCCACACGGTGATGAGCAAGCGGAAGCTTTTGGAGCTGGTAAAAGAGGGCCATGTGCGGGGATGGGACGATCCAAGGATGCCTACCCTATGCGGCCTCAGGCGCCGGGGGTATACGCCCGAGTCGATTCGGAACTTCTGTGAGCGGATCGGGGTGGCCAAGCGGGAGAGCGTGGTGGATATCGCCTTCCTGGAGCATTGCCTCCGCGAAGACCTCAACAAGAGGGCCCAACGGGTCATGGCGGTTTTGCGACCCTTGAAGGTCATTATCGACAATTATCCCGAAGGCCGGGTGGAAGAACTGGAGGCGGTGAACAACCCTGAAGACCCGGGAATGGGAACCCGAAAGGTCCCCTTCTCCAGGGTCCTTTACATCGAGCGGGAGGATTTCATGGAAGATCCTCCGAAAAAATTCTACCGCCTGGCCCCCGGGCGGGAAGTACGCCTTCGGTATGCCTATTTCATCAAGTGTGTCGAGGTTGTGAAAGACGGGGATACCGGCGAGATTCGAGAGATCCATTGTACCTATGACCCTGAGACCCGTGGAGGAAATGCCCCGGACGGCCGGAAGGTCAAGGCCACCTTGCACTGGGTATCGGCGGAGCATGCCTTGGAGGCGGAAGTCAGGTTGTACGATCACCTTTTCTTGAAGGCCAATCCGGGGGAAGAAGAAGGAAAGGATTTCAAGGACGATCTGAATCCCCATTCCCTGGAGGTCCTCCCCCGTTGTTTCCTGGAGCCTAGCCTCAAGGATGCCCGGCCCGGTATATCTTACCAGTTCGAAAGGTTGGGTTACTTCTGCGTGGATTCCAAGGACTCAACGAGAGAGAAACCCGTCTTTAATCGAACGGTTACCTTACGGGACACCTGGGCCAAGATCAGAAAGAGGGGAGCGGAGGCCGCGGGAAAGGAAGTGCCCCCGGAACCATCGGGGAAAGATAAAAAGGCGGGAAAGAAGGAACCGGCACCCTTAAAGGAAGAGATCACCATAGAGGAATTCTCCCGGATGGATCTCAGGGTGGGAATCATTCGGGAGGCCGAAGAGGTGGAGGGGGCGCGAAAACTCCTCCGGCTGCAGGTGGATCTCGGTGAAGGCCGCACGCGCCAGATCCTTTCAGGAATCCGGTCGGCCTATCCTGACCCGGGTAGACTGGTGGGCAAACGGGTCATCGTGGTAGCCAACCTGAAACCCCGGAAGATGAGGTTTGGAATTTCAGAAGGAATGATCCTTTCGGGCGGGGACGGGGACAGGCTCTGCGTAACCACCTTCGACGGCGATCCCTTGCCGGGGGACCCGGTGACCTAGAAAATCATCGAACAGCGGCTATCTTTTCATCCCCAACAGGATAGGTTGCCAAACGGGGCGCACCTTAAGATGCGCCCCGTTCCTTTTGGTTCTCCATTATGAGGAGACCAAGGGAGCTGCCCAGGGTTCCCGGAAGGAATGCCTGTTCCCTGCCGTGTTGTCCGGAAGGCGGGGCTGGAGGGAATGGGGATTTTTTACTTGACAATGATAATGACCTATTATATCAGTCAATTAAAAGGTCATACCATTCGATATTCAACTCGATAACAGGGCGATGCCATCCATAAGTAAGTGATTTCATGGATGGGAATGAGGTAGTAACATGCATAATGAGGTCTTGTTTTCACCTTACACACCGACCCGGGCCTTCGAAGAAGTGGCCGAGCAGATCAGAGAGGTCATCCTGGCCGGAAAGCTTTCGCCCGGGGACCGTCTTCCCTCGGAACGATCTCTTGCAGAACAGTTCCAGGTAGGCCGCCTGACCATCCGGGAGGCCCTTCGCACACTCGAAATCACAGGATTTGTCGAAATCAGAAAAGGGAGCGGTGGCGGGGCCTTCGTGGCCTCCGGCAATCTGGAAGCCGTGGCGTCCATCATCAAGGACAACCTCATTTTGGAAGGGCTCACCAGCGATCAGATCACCGAGGCCCGACTGGCCCTTGAATGCGCGGCCGTGGAGGCCGCCGTCCGCCATGCCACTGAAGAGGACCTGGAGCGCATCGCCCGGCATATCGAAGAGGCTGAAAAAACCCTGAAGGCCCCGGAGAAGGAGGGCGAAAGCGTTCCGCGAATGATCAGGTTCCATCAACTCATCGCCCGGGCTTCCCATAACCTGCCCTTCATCCTGTTCATCCATGCCATTCTGGAATGGGCTCGAAGCAGGCCCATCCTGGCCTCGTGGGTGCCTTCCGAAAATGAAAGAAAGTTTGTTTTAAACTCCTACAAACGGATATTCCGGGCTGTCAGGAACCGGGATGCGGACTCGGCCCGGCGTTTCATGAAGGAACACGTCTTGGCCATGGGAGAATTACTCCGGGAACCCCGCGAAAAGGCCGAGGACGCTTAATTTCCCAATCTGGGAATGGGAGAAAATCCCTCGCCTTAAGGCGAAGACTTTAGTTGGATCGTTTTTTTGCGTAGGGTTCAACAAGGATTCAAGGGGTTCAGGGTTCGAGTGGGAAATCGGGATTTAAGGAAAGATGATTTTCTCTTGACCCCTTGGCCTCTAAAGCTATCGGCTTCAGTCGATAGTGGTTTAATTTCAAAGGGAGATCAGGCCATGGCATTTTGTCACATATACTTCAATGAGAGTGTATGCGACGGTTGTGGGGTATGCGTGGAAGTCTGCATGAGCGACGTCTTCGCCCCCAACCCCGAGAAGGGGAAACCCCCGCTTGTTCGTTATCCGGAGGAGTGTTGGTTTTGTGGCTGTTGCATTACGGACTGTCCCCATGGAGATGAAGGCGCCATCAAGATCATCACCCCATTCCCCATGCGGGGCTCTTTTAAAAGATCATGAGTGGGGGGAGGGTTGCCCTTCCATGTAAGAGGGGCCTGTGAGGAGGAAGCACAATGTATAGACTTCGTATCGTCCCCATCGAGACGGACGTTCTGATCATCGGGGGAGGCCTCGCCGGGTGCATGGCGGCCATTCGGGCCGCGGATCAGGGAGGGATCGCCGTGACCCTGGTGGACAAATCCAACACACGGAGAAGCGGGTGCGCAGCATCGGGAATCGATCACGTGTGGGCCTATATCCCGCCCATTCACGAGAAGATGGGATATACGATCGACGACATGGCGGAGGATCACCGGGTAGGAACGGCCTATGGATTCTTCCGGAGGGATCTTTTCGACCTTGTGGCGGGCACCATGTACGAGCGGGTGCTGGACCTGGAGCGCTTCGGAATCAGGTTCAGGTATGAGGACAGCAAGGTCCCGGGAGGGTTCCGGATCGTTCCCCAGTTCCACAGTGTTCCGACATCCTTCAACTTCGACGGCGGTCCATTGAAGCCCGTTCTCACCAGGGAGGCCAAAAAACGAGGGGTGAGAATCATCAACCGCGTGCAGATGACCGACCTGCTCACCAATGACGGGCGGATTGCCGGGGCCGTGGGCGTGAACGTGCGAAACGCGGACATCTACTTTTTCAGGGCCAAGGCGGTGGTGCTTTCAAGCGGCCGTTCCAACCGCTTGAGCCGGAATATCAACGGGTGCGAGTTTAATACCCGCATGCCGGGACCTTTCAGTGGGGACGGAACCTCCATGGCTGTCCGTGCCGGGCTTCCCATAATCAATATCGAATTCTTGAGCAATATCCTCGGGCTCGGGCCCTGCGGCTTCTACAATCCCAATTACGGGGACCCGAGGAACACCGTTCAGCCCGCTGCCCGGATCGTGGACTGGAAGGGCAACGTTATCGTACCCAGAACCCAAGGTTACGACTGGGGAAACCTTGGAAAGGAAAAGTGGAGTGAAGCGGTAAGAGAGGCATGGCTGGAGGACCGGAAGATGTGGAGACAGGGAAGGGCGGCCCTGGTGAAACGCCTCAAAGGGGGTGAAGGCCCTTTTTATCTGGATTTCAGTGAGGGCACGGACGAGGAGATCGCCTACATCGAGTGGTCCATTTCCCATGAGGGTAAGGGAACCCAGTTCCTCAGGTATTTCAAGGGGGAGGAGGGACTGGATTTAAAGAAGAACAGCCAGGAATACGTGGGACTCTGGCCCAGGGAGATTTCGGGGACGGCCGCAAAGGGAATCTGGGTGGACAAGGATCTCGAAACGGAGATCCGGAATCTCTTTGCCGCCGGGGACGAGGTCGGGGGGCTTCCCTGGCAGGCCTCTCCGGGCGCTTTTACACAGGGTTGGCATGCGGGGGGCGTGGCCGCCGGGAGGGCCGCTGCCCGGAAACACCTTCTTCCGGTCAAGGATGACTTGGTGGAGGCCCGCAGGCATATGTGCGAGGAGATTCTGAATCGAAAAGAGGGCTTCCACTGGCGGGAGGTGGAGATCGGGGTGCAGAACCTCATGGACTTTTACTGCGGGGACATCCGGAGCGAAGGGTTGCTGCTGAGGGGGATCGAGAGGCTCGAGGATGCCAAGGCCGCTCCCCTTAAAGCAGAAAATCCCCATGAACTGGGGAGATGCCTGGACGTAAAATCCATAATCGACAACGCGGAACTGGTCCTTCGCTCATCTCTTGAAAGGAGGGAGAGCCGTCCCGGACCACTTGGATTTGTTCGGGCGGACTATCCCGAGCAAGACGACAAAAACTGGCTGGCCTTTCTATCCATCCGCAAGAGAGAGGACGGGACCTTCGAGTTCAAGAGATTGCCCGTTGATCATTGATTCTCCCACAGCGGGAGGGCAGGAATCCGAATGATTCCTGGATGTGGGGAAGGGAAAATTCCATGAACTGGAGACAATACGTAAAGAAATACGGATTGATTGAGTGGCCGTATCCCGTAAGGTATGGAGAAGAGAGGGAGATCGAGGCCGACGTGCTGGTGTTGGGCGGTGGTATTGCAGGATGCTGGGCGGCCATCAGCGCCGCACGAAAAGGCCTGAAGGTCGTATTGGTCGAAAAGGGGGCAACGGTAAAGAGTGGTTCAGGGGGGTCGGGTTGCGATCATTGGCTCAATACCCCCCACCCGGGCACCGATGTGACGGCCGAAGAGATCGTGGGCTGGGAACTGGAAATGACGGAGGGGTATTGCAACGCTCTTTCGCGCTACATTGCGGCCCGGGAGAGCTACGAGACCCTTTTGGAAATGGAACAGATGGGAGGCGTCATCCGGGACCTCAAGGATGAATTCAAGGGGGCCCCTTTCCGGGACGAAAAAACAAAATTTCTCTTCGCCTATGATTACAAATCTCGGATTCACTTCCGGGTCAGGGGAAGCACCTTTAAGGTGGCGCTTCATAAGGAATGCAAGCGTTTGGGGGTGAAAATTCTGGACCGGGTGATGGCCACGGGCCTCCTGACCGAAGGAGGCAGGAACGGGGCCCGGGTGGTGGGGGCCACGGGACTTCATTGCAGGACCGGGGAGTTTTTCATCTTCAAGGCAAGGGCGGTGGTCAACGGCCTTTCCCGCCACCAGAGGAACTGGTGTTTTTCAACAGAGATCCGGGGAAACGCCAATTTTCGTCCCACCCAGATCGTGGGGGACGGTCATGCCATGAGCTGGCGGGCCGGAGCGGAATTCACCATGATGGAGAAGTCCCTGCCCACCTCCTTTGCCAGCGGCAATGTCTTTCAACCCTATAGTCATGGAAACGGGATCAATACCTGGGTACCCTGCACCATGGTGGATGCCAACGGAAAAGAGATCCCCTGGGTGGACCGGGATGGACGCATCCTTAAAACCGTGGAAGAGCGCTGCATGCCCGCGCCCGGGCAAAGGTTCATGGGGGAGAGAACACAGGGTTATACCCACAAGCGCCCGGAATTGATTCCGGACCTGGAGGAGCGCATAAGGAAGGGTGAATATACCTTGCCGCTTTACGCCGACCTGACCGGGATGCCGGAGCACGAGCGGAGGGTGATCTGGGGGCTCATGGTGGGTGAGGAGGGCAAGACCCGGGTTCCAGTGTATATTTATTACAATGAAGCAGGGTTTGATCCTGCCAGGGACCTGCTTCAGAGCTACATGTTCCTCGGCGGAGACCCCATGAGGGGGAGTGTTCGGCCTCAGGACCGAACGGGAGGAGAGATTGGAGACGCCGGGGGGCTGGTGACCGATTGGAACCTGATGACCAACTTGGAAGGGTATTTTGCGGCGGGAGACGCCTTGTTCGCCGCCAACTACCACTACCACGCCGCCGCTACGGGCCGGTATGCGGGGCGAAAGGCGGCGGAATACGCCGAGAAGACCAAGTTCTCCCCCATCGACCGCAAACAGGTGGCACGGGAGAGGCGATGGGTATACCGTCCCCTGGAAAACCGCGATGAACTCGAATGGAAGGAGTTGAACGCAGCGGCTTGCCGGATCATGCAGAACTACTGCGGTGAGTACAAGAACGAGGAACTGCTGAAGCTCGCTTTGATCTCTCTTCGTGAACTTCAAGAACAGGATGCGCCCCGGGTCTGTGTGGACAATCCCCACAAGTTGATGAGAACCCTTGAGGTATATAATATCCTGACTTGTAACGAGATGATCGTCCATGCCTCAATGGCGAGAAAGGCAAGCAGTCAGATCCTGGGTTTCACCCGGCTGGACTACCCGGAGCTTGATCCTCCTGAATGGAAGAAGTGGATCCTGCTTCGAAACGAGGAAGGCAGCATCAAGACCAGGGATTTGCCCTTGGATTTTTGGAAGCCGTTGAAGGAAAACTACGAAAAGAACAGGTGAGTGACGGGACGTAGAAGAAGAACGAGATTCTATTATGACGATCATATGACCCTAAAAAACAGCCTGAAAAAGGGATTCCAATGAGTGAGGAAAAAATCTATGCGTTTCCAAACGGCTGTACGCCCGGGAACCCGGTTACATTCGATCCGGAAATATGCAACGGGTGCAACCTGTGTGTCGACGCCTGCCAGGTGGATGTGTTGATTCCAAATCCCGTGAAGGGAAAACCACCGCTGGTCCTTTTTCCTGAAGAGTGCTGGTACGCAGGGTGTTGCGAAGGGATATGCCCGAGGCCGGGAGCAATCCAGATTCACTTGCCCCTACCCCAGAGAGTCCGCTGGAAACGGAAAGACACGGGGGAGCATTTCCGCGTCTCCCGGTGATTTCTTCCTGGAGTTTCCTCCAGGCGTAAGGAGGAAGGCCTGTATCAGGTCTTTGGAAAGGTCATGGTGCCCATGGCCCTGAAGATTCACCCACATTAAAGGAGGAGGGAATCATGAGGGGACGAAAAGACGGATTTTGGTTCGGGGTTGTTTGTATCCTTGTTTGTTTCATCCTGTTTCCCCCGGCAGCCCACGCCGGGCCGAAATATGGGGGAACCCTGCGTATCGCGGTGAGGATCCCTCAGTACAATCGCCTTGATGGGCTTCAACTCACCACGGAGGGCATGGTGCCCAGCGCGACCATGATCTATGAAGGTTTATACGTGCCGGGCAGAAAAGGGGGTGCTTTCCCTGTACCGGCCCTTGCCACCGGGTACGAAACCAAGGACAACAAGGTCTGGATTTTTCACTTGAGAAAAGGGGTGAAGTTCCATAACGGCCGGGAGATGACGGCGGAGGACGTCAAGGCCAACTTTGACTGGCGGATCAAGACCCCGAAGGGCTGGAAACCGGTCAAATACCGCCAGCAACTCAGCTGCCTTGAGAAGGTCGAAGTTCTCGACAGGTATACCGTGAAGGTCACCCTGTCAAGGCCCTTTTCACCCTTGATCGGTGTGTTCACCTGGGCCATGCGTGCAATCGTACCGCCGGAGGAAGTAGAGAAATGGGGAAAAGAGTTCACCTTGCATCCATGCGGGACCGGCCCTTACAAAATCCAGGAGATCAAGCCGAAAGAAAAGGTGGTTCTCGTCAGGAATGAAGAATACTGGGGGCCCAAGCCTTACATCGACAGGGTGGAGTATTATTTCATGCGATCCAACGACGCGCGCATGGTGGCCCTTGAAAAGGGTGAGGTGGATTTCGCCATGCTCTATGACCAGAGTCGGCCGGTGCTTAAAAAGAATCCAAAAATCCAGTGGGAGCCCGTCATCCAGAGCATGGCGATTCACAAACTCTATTTCAACATGCGGCGCTGGCCCATGAGTGACGTTCGGTTCCGGAAGGCCGTGTGGATGGGAGCGGATTGGAAAAATATCGTGATCAACGCCTTTCCTTTCAAGTCCGGAAAGCCTCTCCGCTCTCTTCTCGACTACACACCCTACTTCAGCCCCGAGGCCGAAAAATACATGCTCTCTTATAACCCGAAAGAGGCGAAGAGACTGATCAAGGAGGTGGAAAAGGATGCAGGAAAAAAGATTCCTCCCATCTATTACCTTGATTCCAGCGCAACGACCATGAAAAGCATAGGGGAAATGGCCAAGATGCAATTGGCCCAGGTCGGAGTACCCCTTAACCTGCAGTTGATGTCCCATGCCATCTGGTTCGACAAGCTGTTGCGGGATCCAAAGATGGAATGGGATATGGGAGGATACGGTCAGGGATTCAGCCGATCGCCGACGGTGGGGCTTGGGACGTTTCGTTCCAACGCAGGGGAGGCCCCGGACGGTAAATCCATCGGGGGGTATGCCAACCCGAAATTTGACGCCCTTGTGACAAAGGCCGAGAGGAGCATGAGCCTGGAAGAACGAAAAAAGATCTGGACTGAAATGGAGAAGATCCTCTTAAAAGACGCAGTGTGTGTCCCACTATTCCCCTTTCACGTGATCCATGCATGGCACAAGGACCGGGTCAAGGGAGTCATCAATACGGATACCGGGAGCGTGAACGTGACCACTTGTTGGGGTGCCAATATGTGGCTTGAGGAATAACTTTTTGCCCCGGGGGGAGGATGATCTCATCCTCCCCCTTTAGGAATGGAAAAGGGACCACATAAGTCAGCAACGCAGAACCTCAAGACAGGACGAAAAAGAGCATGACGAGGTATATTCTCGGCCGGGTTCTTCAGATGATTCCGGTGCTTTTTGGGGTCATTCTGGCGGTTTTTTCCCTTACCCATATTCTTCCCGGGGATCCCGTTCTCTTGATGCTCGATGTTCAGTATACCCGGGAAGAATACGATGAAATGAAGTCCTACCTGGGCCTGGACAAACCCATTCCCGTCCAATTCGTGCAGTATCTGAAGGGGGTCCTTTCCGGCGATCTGGGAAGGTCGATTCATTCCGAGGAACCGGTAGCCAGGATGGTCCTTCGACGCTTTCCTGCGACCTTCATTCTCTCGATCTCGGCCCTCTTGATTTCCGCGGTGATCGCTATCCCTATAGGGCTCTTTTCCGCCCTCCGCAGGAACACCAAGGTTGATTACGCCTCAATGGTGGGGGCACAGCTGGGCATATCCATGCCCATCTTCTGGCTGGGCCTCATGATGATTCTCCTCTTCAGCCTAAAACTGGACCTTTTGCCTCCCGGGGGCAGGGGGGAGCCGCCGGACCTGGCCCATCTCATCCTGCCGGCCCTTTGCCTGTCCACCCCCTTCATGGCCATGACGGCGAGGCTGACCCGCTCCTGCATGCTGGAGGTGCTGCGGGAGAATTACATCGTATCGGCCCGGTCAAGGGGATTCGGGGAGAGCCGGATCATTCTGAAACATGCCTTGAGAAACGCCATGATTCCCGTGGTGACGAACCTGGGGCTCCAGTTGAGCCGAATGCTGGGCGGAGCGCTGGTCACCGAGGTCATCTTTCGGTGGCCGGGAATCGGGGGGCTTGCTTATGATTCCATCATGGAACGGGATTATCCCGTGGTCATGGGGGTCGTGCTTCTCGGGGCCATGGTATTCATTCTCATAAATCTCTTGGTGGATATTTCCTATTCTTTCCTGGACCCCAGAATTCGTTACGAAAAGGTGCGTTCCTAGGTGATGAACCGGGAAGAACAGGTGTCAAGTCCCGGTTAAGGAAGGGGAAAAGAAACACGGAGATGTTGTCTTGAAGGAGATCCTTCGAAGATTCAGGAGACATCGGTTGGCCGTTGTGGGTGCCGGTGTGGTGTCTGTTCTCATTTTGGTGGCCGTCTTTGCTCCATTACTGGCACCCCAGGATCCCGATTACATGGACCTGGGAAGCATTCTGAATCCACCCTCCCGGCATCACTTTTTGGGAACGGATCACCTGGGCCGCGATCTCCTGAGCAGGTTGATTTATGGAACCCGCGTGTCCTTGATCGTTGGCCTTGGATCCGTGGGATTCGCAATCGTGGTGGGGGGGCTCTGCGGTCTTTTGGCGGGTTATTTCGGGGGCCTTATCGATGTTGTGATCATGCGGCTCCTGGATATTATCTGGGCCTTCCCGCCCATTCTCCTGGCCCTGGCCTTTGTGGCGGTCCGGGGGGCCAGCCTCACGGGTGTTATTTTGGCCATCGGTCTGGTCGGGATACCCGGATACGCCCGAATTGTGAGATCCTCTGTGTTGAGCGTGAAGGAGAAAGATTTCGTCCTGGCGGCCAGGGCCTCGGGGATCAGCGATATGAGCATCCTCTTGACCCATGTGCTTCCGAACGTGGCGGCCCCCCTGATCGTTGTGGCCAGCCTGGGGGCCGCAACCGCGATCATGCTTGAGTCCATCTTGAGTTTCCTGGGGTTGGGTCTTCAACCTCCAGCAAGCTCCTGGGGGTTGATGATCAGTGAGGGCCAGAAGTACCTCAGGACTCATCCATACTATTCTCTTTTCCCCGGGATGGCGATCATGATCCTTGTTTTCGCCTTGAATGTCCTGGGAGACGGGTTACGGGACGCCTGGGATCCAAAATTGAAGAACTGATCCGAAGGATTGGGGTCATGGGAGCGGATATCCTGGAGGCGAGAAATCTTAAGACCTTTTTTTCCCTTCCCGAAGGAGTCCTGCGGGCGGTCGACGGGGTGTCTTTCCGTATCCGTGAAGGTGAGAGCCTGGGCCTGGTCGGCGAGTCCGGATGCGGTAAGTCGGTCACGGCTCTGAGCCTCATGCGACTGGTCCCTGACCCGCCCGGAAAGATCCTGGAAGGAGAGATCTTTTTCAAGGGATCGGATCTCATGAAACTCCCGGAAAGAGAGATGCGGAAGATCCGGGGAAGCCGAATTTCCATGGTCTTCCAGGAGCCCGCTACCTCCATGAACCCTTCCTATACCATTGGGAACCAAATGAAGGAGGTCATTCGTTTCCACCAGGGGGGAAAGGGATCCCGGGTTGAGGAAAAGGCCCTGGAGGTCCTCCGTGATGTTCAGATCCCGGATCCAAGGCGGGTTTTGTCCCAGTATCCCCACGAGTTGTCGGGTGGAATGCTTCAAAGGGTCATGATCGCCATGGCCCTTTCCTGTGAACCCGTCCTGATGATCTGTGACGAGCCTACCACCGCCCTGGACGTCTCCACTCAGGCCCAGATTATTCAACTCCTGGGGGACCTGAGGGAGCGCCGGAGAATGTCTCTTCTCTTCATCACCCACGACCTGGGGGTCTTGTCTTGGGTTTGTACGTCCGCCGCGGTCATGTATGCGGGAAAGATAGTGGAGCACGGGGCCATTAACCAGGTGTTGAAGGATCCGATCCATCCCTATACCCGGGCCCTGATCGGGGCCACCCCCAGGATGGACAGAGATATGGACAGGCTGAAGGTCATTTCGGGGACGGTTCCAAATCTTGTTGACTTGCCACCGGGATGCACTTTTTGGCCTCGATGCCCCCTGTCGAGAAAGGCGTGTCGGGAGGAGGCACCGGTATTGAATGACAGGGGAGACGGCCACCATGCCGCCTGCCATTTTTGCTAGGAGGATGCAGTAGCTGATGGGTGCGGTGGATCCCCGGCCCCTGTTGGAAGTCCGGGAACTCAAAAAGTATTTTTACATCAAGAAGGGTTTTAAGCGGCCCAAAATCCTGAAGGCGGTGGACGGGATCAGTCTCCGGCTGGATGAGGGGGAGGTCCTCGGAGTGGTGGGTGAGAGTGGATGCGGGAAGAGTACGCTGGGCCGAACTGTTCTCCGTCTCCTTCCTCCCACTTCGGGGACGATTTTGTTCGAGGGCACCCCCATACTGGAACTAAAGGGAAGGGATCTCAGGAGACTGCGGAGCAGGATGCAGATCATCTTTCAAGATCCTTACTCTTCCCTCAATCCCCGGTTGACAGTGCGCCGAATGCTGGATCAGATCCTTCGTTCCCACGGGGTGATGGACCCGGAAGAGCGCCGTGTCCGGAGTCTTGAGACCCTTGTGAGGGTAGGGCTTCAACCCATCCATCTGGACAGATATCCTCACGAGTTCTCAGGCGGCCAGAGGCAGCGGATCGCCATCGCCAGGGCCATGATCTTGAACCCGGACTTCATCGTCGCGGATGAACCATCGAGCGCCCTGGATATGTCGATCCAGGCCCAGATCCTGAACCTTATGAAGGCGCTGCGGGAGGAGTATCATATCTCTTACCTTTTCATCACCCATAATCTGGCCGCCGCACGTTTTCTGTGCGATCGGATTGCAGTGATGTATCTGGGGAAGATAGTCGAGGAAGCCGGGCACGACGAGTTTTACGGCAACCCCCGGCATCCATACACAAAGGCGCTTCTCTCCCTCTGCCCGGTTCCGGATCCTGATCAGGTGGCCCGTGCCGTTCCCCTGAGGGGAGAGGTGCCCTCCCCCATTGATCCTCCCGGAGGGTGTCGTTTTCACCCACGTTGCCCCGAGGCGATGGCTGTTTGCAGGGAAGAAGAACCCCGCCTAAAAGAGTTGACAGCAGGCCACCTGGTTGCTTGCCACAAAGCATGATCAGGGGGGAGCCGTGGCATAGGGGATGGATTGGACAAAGGACCGCGGGACGGCTGGATGGCCGAGGAGGAGAACGAAGTGAAAAAACTGTCACTTGCTGAATGGGAAGCGAAATACATTGTAGAAAAGCTCGAACAGTTTGACCAAAAACATACCATGTTCGAACGTCCGGGATGGGATCCTGACATCCATGGCGCGGTCGAGAGTTGGGCTATTCGGGGAACGGTGAGCCGGAAACCGGGCTACCGGCTGGAAGAATGGGCGCTCCACTGGGCAAGCCGGCGTGGAACCCTGATGAATTTTTTCAATACCTCAAAGCCTGCCAGTGGAAAAGAAGCAAAGCTGTTGGCCAAGGGTTTGGCCGGCCTTGAGACCACCCTTCTCGCCACCGCCTCCCAGGGACCTCCCCCTGGGGCGGAGCTCACGAGTCAGGATCCGGAGGAACTTTCCAGGACGATCAAGAAAGCGGCGCTCTGGTTCGGCGCCGATATGGTGGGTATCTGCCGTCTGGATCGGCGTTTCCTTTACTCCCATGTTTACGATGCCATGCCTTATATGGGCAAGGGGTCGGATGAGCTGGTAAGGGGCGATTCCGTGCCCCAGGAGATCCCTGAGTCCTATCAGTGGGCCGTTGTGATGGGGTTTGAACAGGACTACGATCTCATATCCCGTTACCCGACCTTCTGGTCCAATGCCGCTTCCAGCATGGGATACAGCCGCCTTACAATTACCAATCATTATCTCTCCACCTTTATTCGAAATCTGGGATTCCAGGCCATTGATTGCGCCATCAACGACGTGGCCCTCTCTATCCCCTTGGCAATGCTGGCCGGTCTTGGAGACCTCGGGCGAAACGGGTTGCTGATCACTCCGGCATACGGGCCGAGGGTCAGAATCAGCCAGGTGCTTACGGACATGCCCCTCGTGGCTGATCAACCCATCGATTTCGGGGTGACCGAATTTTGCGAGGCCTGCGAGATCTGCGCCGAGAAATGCCCGTCCCAGTCCATCCTGTACGGAGATCGTACGGCGGAACCCAATAATATATCCAACGCTGCCGGGGCCTTGAAGTGGCCCATCAATGCCGAGACATGCCGAATGTACTGGGGCAAGATCAATCAGGGATGCACGGCATGTATGGCCGCGTGCCCTTTCAACAAGTTAGACACTCCTTTTCACAGGATGGTGCGGTGGTTTGTGGACCACGCCCGGTGGGGTGATCGCTTCTACGTTTGGATGGATAAGATAATGGGCTATGGCAGGCCACGGCCGGTCGATCATTTTTGGGATGAATGGAAGCCCGGCCGGAGGAAGGGCCTTTTCCGTTGACGGAGAGGAAAGGGGCGGGCCAAGCTGGGGGCGGCCGGGTAAGCCACATGCCAAGCGGGGGTGAATACTTGCCGGCCGTGAGGGGACGTTTTGGAAAGGAATTTCATGGGGATGGGAGACAAGGAGGATCGGCGATTCGGTCCCTATGGTTTTGATGAATTTCTCCGGGTTGCAGAGGAGTTTCACGGGGCGGTCGCCCCGGGCCTGATCCTGGGGGGGTACATGGTGGAAATGGCCAAGAGCCAGATCCCGGATGGGGTCCTCTATGACGCCATCTCGGAGACGGCTTCCTGTCTTCCCGATGCTATCCAGCTTCTCACCCCCTGCACCATCGGGAATGGATGGTTGAAGGTCATCGATCTGGGGCTCTATGCCCTCTCTCTCTTTGACAAGTACACGGGAGAAGGGATCCGTGTGTCCCTTGATCAGGGGAAGCTCGCTCCTTACGGGGAAATCAGGGCCTGGTATTTCAAGCTCAAGGAAAAGCGGGACCAAGATCTCCGCTTGATCGTGGAGGAGATCCGAAAGGCGGGTGAGAAAATACTGGCTGTGAGGAAGATCCGTGTAAGCCCTGGAATACTGGGAAAGACCGGCAAGGGGGAGATCGGCGTATGCCCGGCCTGCCAGGAAGGGTATCCGGTCAAGCATGGAGCCACCTGCCTCTCCTGCCAGGGTGGAAGCCCATATGTGCCCCGGGGACGAGACCCTGCCTGACAGATATCCTGAGAAACTTCTTATAGACAACGCGGCCC
>JAFDEE010000029.1 GCA_019310525.1 Deltaproteobacteria bacterium
TAATGTATTTGCGCTTATTGTCCATCACAGCTTATCGCTTTTACCAAAAAACTTAGGGGTTCCATTTTCTTTCGATCCGCCTTGCCGCGTACGGATCCCCATGCCCGATTCCGGCCTTCATCCGGCCTCCGGATTCAGCGGCCTCTTTAGCCCTCTTCCACCCTGATCACCATGGTCTTGGCGGTCAAGACGTCCAACTTATCGATCAGTGCCATGGCCTTCCGCACACTGCTCTCCCTGGCCTCATGGGTCAGCATGACCACCGGCACCGAGCCGTTCGCCTTCCTGCCCTTCTGGATCACTGAGTAAAGGCTGATGTCATGATCTCCCAGGATGCCCGAGATCTTTGATAATACGCCGGGCTGGTCCATGGCGGAAAAGCGAAAATAGTATGGACACCGGATTTCCTCCACGGGGCGAATGATGAGGTCAGACCCCCGCGGGCAGGCATGTCCGAGGGGAGGGATCAGGTTGTTGCTTCCTCCCTTTATCTCCCTGGCGAGGGAGATGATGTCGGAGACCACGGCGCTGCCCGTTGGCTTCCTGCCCGCACCGAGACCATAGTAAAGGTTAGGCCCCACGAAATCCCCTTCCATGTAAATGGCATTGAAGACCCCGTTTACGTTGGCCATGATGTGATCCCGGGGGATCATGGTAGGATGAACCCTGGCCTCGACGCTCCCGTCAAAGTTTCTGGCGATTGCGAGCAGCTTCAGGCAGTAACCGAATTCTCCCGCGAAGCGGATATCCTCGGGAGTAAGCCTGTCGATCCCTTCCCGGTAGATACTGCTGAAGGGGACAGGAACTCCGAAGGCGAGGGAGATCAGAATTGCTAGTTTGTGTCCGGCATCCGTGCCGTCCACGTCGAGGGTGGGGGGATCCTCCGCGTATCCCAGTTCAACGGCCTCCTGTACGGCCCGGTCATAGGGCAGCCCCTTTTGGGTCATCCGGGTCAGGATGTAATTGGACGTCCCGTTCAGGATCCCCATAATCGTGTTGATCCGGTTGGCGGACAGCCCCTCCCTCAGGGATCGAATGATGGGAATGCCGCCGCCCACGCTGGCCTCAAAGGCCAAGCCTACCCCGTATTCTTCCGAGGCCCTGTAGATCTCCTCGCCGTGTTCCGCCAGGAGGGCTTTGTTGGCGGTCACCACATGCTTTCCCTTGGCCATGGCGGCAAGGATATAGTCCTTGGACCGGGTGAGGCCCCCGATGAGTTCAACGACGATCTGGATCTCGGGATCATTGATGATATCCAGGGCGTCCGTCGTCAGGAGGTCGCGGTCAACAGCCACCCCCCTGTCCGTGTCAATGTCCAGGTCGGCGATCCTCTTCAGCAGGATCTCGGAGCCCACACGGTTTCGAATGACTTCCCGGTTCTTAAGCAGGATCTCCGCGGTCCCCGATCCGACCGTCCCAAAACCGATGATTCCTACGTGAATCTTCGACATTCTCCCTCACCTCTCCCCTCTTGTATCCTTCCCCTGACACGCCGCCCTCTCCACCGACTCCAGCTCTTCATGCTACCTGTTCATGACCTGTCGGATCCCACGGATGGCCTGGTTGATCCGATGGGGGTTTTCCACCAGAGCGAACCTGACGTGATCATCCCCATACTCTCCGAAACCTATTCCAGGGGATACCGCCACCTTGGCCTCCCTGATGAGCATCTTGGCGAACTCAATGGAACCCATCTCCCGGAAAAGATCCGGGATCCTGGCCCACAGGAACATGGTCCCTTTCGGTTTTTCCACCGGCCATCCGATTCGATTGAGGCCCTCTACGAGGACGTCTCGCCTTTGGCGGTAAATCCCAACGATCTCGTCCACGCAATCCCTGGGACCGTTCAACGCGATGATGGCGGCGATCTGGATGGGCTGAAACATACCGTAGTCCAGGTAGCTCTTTATCCGCCTAAGAGCCGCCACCATATCCCTGTTTCCGACACAGAAACCCACCCTCCAGCCGGGCATGGAGTAACTCTTGGAGAGGCTGAACAACTCCACCCCGATCTCCTTTGCTCCCGGGACCTGGAGAAAACTCGGAGGGCTGTATCCATCGAAAACGAGATCTGCATAAGCAAAATCGTGGATGACCATCATGCGATGCTCCCGGCAGAACTCCACGATCTTTTCGAAGAATTCCCTGTCCACCACGGCCGTTGTGGGGTTGTGGGGATAGGAGAGAATCAGCATCTTAGGATTGGGCCAGGTCTGCTTGGTGGCCGTTAGCAGGTCATCAAAAAAATCCCTCTCCGGTCCAATGGGGATGCTCCTCAGGTCTCCCCCCGCAATGATTACGGAGTAAGGGTGGATGGGGTAGGTCGGATTGGGCGCAAAAACCACGTCCCCCGGACTGGTTGTTGCAAGCACCAAGTGGGAGAGCCCTTCCTTGGCCCCTATGGTGGCGATGGCCTCCTCCTCGGGATCCACCTCTACATCGAAACGCCTCTTGTACCAGGCTGCGATCGCCTCCCTGAGTTTCCTGATCCCGGCCGAGGCAGAGTACCTGTGGTTGCGTTCCTTCCGGGCGGCTTCCACCAGCTTGTCCACGATATGTTTTGGCGTGGGAATATCCGGGTTTCCCATGCCCATGTCGATGATATCCTCCCCCTTTCGTCTCAGTTCCATTTTGAGGGTATCCACCACCTGGAAGACATAGGGGGGCAAACGAACCATTCTGCTGAATTCACGCATGAACGAATTCTCCTTCCGAAATGTCAATGTGACAGAGTGGGCACTTTACACGAACAGGGGTTCCTCGTCAATGATGAGGTTCGGGAAGTGGGAGAAGTACTTTGTCCCGAATGCTTCCGCAGGATCAGTTCCCCTCAAGCCTTCATCGTCCAGCGTCCCCGGGTGATGTCTTCACGGCACATCCATGGGATACCGGAACAGGGAATCCAAAGCGGCCTTTAAAGCCGCATGTTCCGGAAGCGAAAGATCCGGATCCCTGTCCAGCACCCGCCTGGCGGCCTCCCTTGCCCGAAAAAGCAAGTCCTGCTCCCTTAAGACTTCTTCCAGGTCCAGTTCCCCGATCCCCGCCTGTTGAAGGCCGGTTAAATTCCCGGGTCCCCGTAGTTCCATGTCTTTGCGGGCGATGTAAAATCCGTCACTGCTCTGCTCGATGATCTTCAACCGCGACAAGACACGCTCGGGCAGGTTCCGTGACACCACTAGAAAACAGGTTCCCTCTTCCTTGCCCCTTCCCACTCTTCCCCGGAGCTGGTGAAGCTGGGCCAGGCCGAAACGCTCCGGGTGTTCGATCACCATAACCGTGGCATTGGGGACGTGGATGCCCACCTCGAGTACAGTGGTTCCCACGAGCAGATCGATGCGACCCTTCCGGAAATCCTCCATGACGGACTCCCGTTCCCCTTGAGCCATCCTCCCGTGGATCAAACCGACCCGGAAAGGGGGATGGAGGAGACGAAGCAACCTTTCCGCCATATCCTGGGCGCCCTTCAACCCATTACCCTCAGGGCCCTCAATGGCGGGGCAGACCACGAAACATTGCCGGCCCTTTTTAAGGGCCTCCCTGACTGCATCGAAAACGATCCTCTTCTCGTTTTCCGTGACGATCCGGGTCTTCACAGGACGGTACCCCGGGGGACGGGCATCGATGATAGAGATGTCCATATCCCCATAAAGGGTCATAGCCAGGGTCCGTGGAATAGGAGTTGCGGACATTACCAGCTGGTGAGGACTTTTCCCCTTGCGAAGGAGGGCGGCCCGTTCCCTGACCCCGAAACGGTGCTGCTCGTCGATGATGACCAGTCCCAGGTCGGGAAATTCCAGGGATTCCCGCAGGAGGGCGTGGGTCCCGATCACCAGATCCACAGTGCCTCCCGCCGTGGTCCCGGGGAACCTCCCCCGTCCCCCACCGCCGTTCTCTCCGGTTACGAGCAATGGACGCAGCCTCATTTCACGGGCAATCCCTGAGAAGAACTCCATGTGCTGTTCCGCCAGGATTCTGGTAGGAACCATAAGAGCGGCCTGTTTGCCGTTCAATGCTGCAATGTGGACCGCCGCGGCCGCTACCGCGGTCTTGCCGCAACCAACATCACCGAGAAGCAATCGGTTCATGGGAACGAGCCGTGCAAGGTCTGCCGAGATATCCCTGATGGACCTTTGCTGGGCCGGGGTCAGGGTGAAGGGAAAGATATCACGAAGGCGATCCATCAGGCCTGGCGGAACGGAGAGGGTCGGAGCGCACTTCTTCTCTCGGTCCCTTTTCAGAAACTGGAGTGCCGCTGCCACCAGGAAGAAGCGGTCGAAGAGAAGACGCCGGTGGAAGGGGGTTTGGAAACGGTTTAGGGTCTCGAAGGGCCAATCGGATGAAGGCCTGTGAACGAATTTCAAGGCCTCGGCCAGACCGGGAAGGTTCAGGTCCAGGAGGACCTCCCCGGGGACGGGATCGACCAGTTCCTCTGCATAGTCCTCAAGGGTCCTTTCCATGATCGTTCCAAGGAGACGGTTCGAGACACCCTTGACAGAGGAATAGACAGGTACGTATCCCTTCAGGGGCCCGCTGGAAGGCCTCCGGGTTCCCCCCAGCAGGGTCACGTCGGGGTGGATCATCTGGTACCGTCCCCCCTTACCCCGCTTTATTCGTCCGTATACCAGTAGCCGGGTTCCCGGGGTCGAAAGAGACGCGAGAAAACCTTTCCGGTAGTGAAACCAGAGGAGATCCAGGGTCTCGTCCCCTTCCCTGATCCGGATCCTGAAAAGCCTCTTTCGGCCTCGATCGTACCTTTCCTCCTTTCCGAAGAGAACCTGCCCTGAAACCTGGAGCGGCACACCTTCCCCGGCATGGGCCCAGGACGAGACCCCTCGTCGGTCTTCATAACGTAGCGGGAGAAAGAGGAGGAGGTCGATTATGCTGTGAAGGCCTTTGCGGGCGAGGGATTCGGCCCTCTTCGCGCCTATGCCCTTAAGGGAAGAGAGGGGGTAAAAGAGCCGTTGAAACGACTTCAAAGACGGCGCCGCTTTCAGGGTTCGGCCCGTTCGAGGAGGTGACACCGTTACTCCTTCCAGCCGTGGACACCGATGAGATCTACGAACCGGCAACCCCCCAGGTTCTCCCGTTCGAACCTGTTCTTGGTCCTGACCACCTTGATCAGATCCTGACCGAACTTGTTCCCGATCGGGATAACCAGTCGCCCGCCCTCAGCCAGTTGTTCGAGAAGAGGATCAGGGATCTTGGGAGCCCCGGCTGTGACGATGATGGCGTCATAGGGAGAAAACTCCTTCCATCCCAGGGTGCCGTCGCAGGCCCTGTAAAGAATGTTGGTGTATCCCAAGCGGTCCAGAATTTCCTTTGCCCTTTCAAGGAGAGGGCGAATCCGCTCGATGGTGTATACGGTCCGGGAGAGCTCGGCCAGCACGGCCGTCTGGTAACCGCTCCCCGTGCCCAGTTCCAGGGTCCGCTCCTTTCCGGTCAGATCCAAGGCCTGTGTCATAAGGGCGACGATATAGGGCTGGGAGATGGTCTGCTTGTGTCCGATGGGAAGGGGATGGTCATTGTATGCCTCTCCGACCAAGGCCTCTTCCACGAAGAGATGGCGATGGATCTTCCCCATGGCCCTCAGGACGTTCTCATCCGTGATTCCCCGGGGAATCAGCTGGTTCTTCACCATCCTTTCTCTGGCGACGCGGTAATCGTGGTTCATGATCCTGCTTCCTCAAGGGCCACGGTGGAATCCGAAGGCCCTATGGATTGGCCGAGAGGAAATCGGCGATGAAGGTATCTATTCCCTTGGAAAGGTGCTGCCGGAGGAATTCCGGGGCGGCACGGACCAGGATGGCCCTGGATTCCCAGGTGGGAGCCCAGAACACGACTCTCGGCCTACGTGCCAAATGACTTTGTTGTTGCAACCGGATCGAGAGAAGTACCACGGCGAGATCTTCGCTCGGCCCTTCCGAAAAGGCCAGCCCCACGACCAGCCAGCCGAAAGGATAATTCCCGGACCGGCTGTAGCGGTCAAATTGCCCCTTTGGAAAAATCCTTATCCCCGCCCGGGCCAATTGTTTCTCGATGCTCATCTTGAGGGATTCCGCCGTGATCCCCTCCATCGAACCGCTCAGTACAACATCCACGTAGACGCCCTTGAGCCCTTCCAGGCTCCTGGCGACCATCTCCTTTGCGCTGGCGGGAGCCGGGAGAAATACGACAAAAACAAGCACCGCCGCGATCAGCGCCGTTCCTTTTCTGAACATCTCCATCCTCCTTCCAGTTCCTTCAAAGGAGCTACCGTCCCCGGTATGCACCTTCCCCAAGGCACACCAACACTCCTTATCTTTGCGGAACAGGAAAATTGTCCATTCTTTTCAAAAGCCTGTCAATGAGGTTATCAAAAGATCCGTTGGACATTACCAGGACGACGTCCCCCCTCTTGATTCCGCCCAGAAGGGCCCTGAGAAGACTTTCGGTATCCGGATGGTAGGTGGCCTGAACTCCCCTTTGAAGCAAGTCGGCGACCAGCTTTTTTGAAGAAAAACGCTCCTGTAGCGGGACCTTTTCCATCATTGGGGGCTCGGGGATCAGGACCCGATCGGCCGCGTTGAAAGATTCGGCGTACCTGGCCTGGAATACCCTCCTTCGGCTCGAATTGGACCGGGGTTCAAAGACCGCCACGATTCGGCGGCCCCTGTATTTTTCTCTCACCGCCCGGAGGGTCTCCCGGACCGCCGTGGGATGGTGGGCGAAATCGTCCAGGACCAGCACCCCTCCCTTTTCCCCGCGGATCTCCTGCCGTCTCTTTACCCCGAGAAAAGAGAGTGCAGCCTCTGCCGTTACGGCAGGGGCCTCCCCAAGGAACGCTGAAAGGGCCACAGTGGAAAGCAGGTTGTGGATGTTGTGATCCCCGTAGACCGGGGTCTTGATTCTGAGATACTCATCCCCATCCATGAGGATCCTGAACCGGGTCCCGTTTTCCCGGACCTCCACATCCACGGCCCTCCAGTCCACATCCGAACCAAACCCGTAAGTGATGACCCGGCAGGGGGCTTTTTCCACCTCGGCCCGTACAAGGGGATCGTCCCCGTTGGCCACGATAACCCCGGAAGAGGGAAGGATACGGATCAGTTTTCGAAAACTCTCCAGGACATGCTCCAGATCCCGGTAGATATCCGCATGGTCGAACTCGATGCTTGTAAGCACCGACGCCCAGGGTGCATAGTGGAGGAACTTGGGTCCCTTGTCAAAAAAAGCGGTGTCATACTCATCTCCCTCCACCACGAAGTAAGGACCTTTGCCGAGCTTAAAACCGGTGGAAAAATTGAGGGGAATTCCCCCTATCATGAATCCGGGATCCATCCCGCTTCTCTCCAGGAGCCAAGCTATCATGGAACTGGTCGTGGTCTTGCCATGGGTGCCGCACACAACGATAGGTCTCTTCTCCTCGATGGCAAAGATCTTCAAGGCCTGGGGAAAAGAGAGATAGGGAATACCCAGCCTGGCGAGTTCCAGGGCCTCAGGGTTGAGCCTGGTAATGACGTTGCCTACGATGACTAGGTCCGGTCGGGGATGGAGGTTGCGGGGGGCATAACCTTCCCGGATGGGAATACCCAGTTTTCGGAGAAAATCGCTCATGGGCGGGTATACATTCTGATCAGAACCCTTGACCTCGTAGCCTTTCTCTTTCAAGATTCCGGCAAGGGAAGCCATTCCCGTGCCGCAGATACCCATGAGGTGGATGGATCGAAGGTTTCCAGGGATCCGATTGAGCCCGGGGGAAAGCTTTGCATAGGGTGCAGGGCATGAACCCTCCATATTCATCAGGGACTCCATAAAAATTATTTGCAAAAATGATTCAATATGGTTAGACTATATATTTTGCGTAGTCGATATCCAGATCCTTTTCCTTTCCTACCGGGCGGAGCCTCCGCGGGGTGGCCTGCCGGAGGGCAGTACTGGAATACCAAATTAGATCCGGGGAAAGGTTGATCCTGCTTTTTCAAAAGGAGATGATCCATGTCAAAGGTATGTGAAATCTGCGGGAAAAGACCCCAAGTTGGATATAATGTCAGCCATGCCCACAACAAAACGAAAAAACGATGGTATCCGAATCTCCAGAAGGTGAGGGTCCAAAAGAATGGAAGAACCGTCAGGATGAAGGTCTGCACCAGTTGCATCAAATCCGGGTTCATCACCAAGGCCTAAACCTTTAGCAGGATGTTGAAAAACGTAGCGAGCGCAGTAGTTTTTCAACTGAAAAACGTCTCACAACCTCTCAACCAGCAGGACGTTCTTCACCCTCTTGAGGGCATTGATGATTTCCTGCAAGTGCCGGTAATCCGTGATCTCTACCGTAAAGACCGAGATCCCCTTGTGGTCCACCGTGGTCTTAACATCCGCCTGAAGGATATTGCCGTCCTTTTGGGCGATTGCGGCGCTGACCTCGGCCAGGACCCCTTTGCCCTCCAGGGTGGTCACCTTCAACTTGACCGCATGTACTTCCTCCGCCGAGCTCTCCCACACGACGTCCACCAGGCGCTCCGGGTTAGCCTCCTTGATGTGGCGGCAATCGTGCTTGTGGATTGTCACTCCCCTTCCGCGGGTGATAAAACCGATGACCGGCTCACCAGGAAGAGGATTGCAACAGTTGGCGAAACGGACCATCATGTGGTCCACACCCTTTACCTTGATGCGCCGGGTGCTCTTCTTCCGCTTGATCCGCGAAACCATCTTGCTGACGATCCCATGGACCTTCTCCTCTTCTATCCCCAGCTTGGGTTTGAGCCGGCCGATGACCTGGCGGACTGAAACCTTTCCGTAACCGATGTTGGCCAGCAGATCCTGGACCGTGTGAAAGGAGAATTCCCTGGCCAGGGCCGCCAGGGGTTCGCTTTTTTGAAGGTTGGGCAGGTTGATATGGTTCTGCTCCAGGGCCTTTTCCAGGATTTCTCTCCCCAGAGTGATGCTCTGGTCCGTTTCCTGTCCCCTGATCCAGTGCCTGATCTTCGTCTTGGCACGGGAGGTCTTCACAAAATCCAGCCAGTCCTTGCTTGGATGGGCCTTCGCGGAGGTGATGATCTCCACCATATCACCATTCTTGAGCTGGTATCGCAAAGGGACCATCCGTCCGTTCACCCGGGCACCGGCGCACTTGTCCCCCACCTCGGAGTGGATGCTGTAAGCAAAATCCACGGGCGTGGCCCCCCGGGGGAAGGCCTTCACTTCTCCCCGGGGCGTGAAAACATAGACCTCGTCGGGAAAGAGGTCCATGCGTACGGATTCCATGAACTCCCTCGGGTCCTTGAGGCTCTTCTGCCACTCCAGGAGCTGCCGCAACCAAGCGAACTGCCTCTCATCCTCCCTGCTCGAAGAAAGGCCCTCTTTGTATTTCCAGTGGGCGGCGATTCCCTCCTCAGCCACCCTGTCCATCTCCCAGGTGCGGATCTGGATCTCCATCCGCTGACCCAGAGGTCCAATCACCGTGGTATGGAGAGACTGGTACATGTTGGCCTTGGGCATCGAGATATAATCCTTGAAACGCCCGGCCACCGGCTTCCACATGGAATGAATAAGACCCAGGATCTCATAACATTCCCTCAGGGAATTCACGATCACCCGGAAGGCTACAACGTCGTGGACCTGATTGACGTTCAGGTTCTGGTCCCGCATCTTTCTGTAGATGCTGTAAAAATGCTTGTGTCTTCCTTTGATGGTGGCCTTGATATTGGCCTCTTCAAGCTTCCTGGAGAGAAGGGCCTTGACCTCCTCAATGAACTTTTCCCGGGCCCCCCGCCGCATGGCCAGTTCCGTCTTGATCATCTCGTAAATGGCGGGCTCCAGGTAAAAAAGACAGAGATCTTCGAGGCTGGATTTCAACCAATAGATCCCCATCCGTCCCGCGAGGGGGGCATAGATATCCAGGGTCTCCCGTGCGATCAACACCTGTTTTTCGGGCGGCTGGAATCCGAGGGTCTGCATGTTATGGAGCCTGTCGGCGAGTTTTACGATAATGACCCGGATATCGGTGGCCATAGCGAGGATCATCTTGCGCATGTTTTCGGCCTGCCGTTCCTCCCGGGTCGTGAACTGCATTTGGCCGATCTTGGTGACCCCGTCTACGATCTTGGCCGTTTCGGTGCCGAACAGGCGCTCGATCTCGGAGAGTTCGGCGTCCGTATCTTCGATGGTGTCATGGAGGAGGCCGGCCGCCACGCTGGTCACATCCATCTTCATCTGGGTCAGGATATAGGCGACCTCAAGGGGATGGGAAAGGTAGGGTTCCCCGGAAAGGCGGATCTGTCCCTGGTGGACCTTGGCTGAGTAAACATAGGCCTTCTCCACCAGGCTGATTTCAGCGTTCGGGTTGTAAGACAGGAGCTGCCCGGTGATATCATTTAACCGAATCATAGAGCTGCTTGATCTGATCCCTTATCAGGGCGGAGGCATTTTCGAGGGGGATCAACCGGCTCTCCGACTCCCGCCGGAGCTTCAGTTCCACCTGGCCGTTCTTGAGGTTCCGCATACCAATGGTCACGCGGATGGGGGTCCCCAGGAGATCGGCATCCTTGAACTTGATCCCTCCCCGAACATCCCGGTCATCCAGGAGTACATCCACCTCCCTGTCCACGAGGTCCTTGTAAAGTTCCTCCGCGGCTCCGGCCACCTCCGGCTCGTGCATCTGGAGGGGCAGGATCACCACCTCGAAGGGCGCGATGGGGATGGGGAAAATGATCCCGTTTTCGTCGTGATTCTGCTCAATGGCGGCTGCCACGGTGCGGCCTACGCCGATACCATAGCAACCCATGATAATGTAACGCTCCTGCCCGTTCTCGTCCAGGTAAACGGCCCGCATGGCCCGGCTGTACTTGGTTCCCAGTTTGAAGACGTGTCCGACTTCGATCCCCCTCTTAAAACGGATCTCCCCCCCGCACTTGGGGCACGGATCCCCGGGAGAGATGACCCGTAGATCCCCGAACCGGTCCACCTTGAAGTCCCTTTCCAGATTAACGTTCCGGAGATGGAGGTCCTCCCGGTTGCCCCCCGTCACAAAATTCCGCATGCTCCGGAGGGCCTGATCCGCAACTATCTTGATCTCCAGTCCCACGGGCCCCGCAAAGCCCATAGGGGCGCCGGTCACTTCCTCCACGGTCCGGGGATCCGCCAGCTCCACCTCATCCGCCCCGAGAAAGTTCTTCAATTTGATCTCGTTCAGTTCGTGGTCCCCCCGGACCAGGGCGGCCACGGGCTCCCCGTCAGCGAGAAACAAAAGGGTCTTGACGAGCTGTCGAGGGGCCACGGAGAGAAAGGCGGTGACTTCTTCCACTGTCCTCTGATTCGGGGTCTCCACTTCCTCCAAGGCCTTCAGCTTCTCCTCGGTCGCTGGGTCCGAAGATTTTTCCGGAGCCACTTCCGCCTTTTCCAGGTTCGCAGCGTAGTTGCATTCCGTGCAGCTCACGATCTGGTCCTCTCCGGTGTCGGCCAGCACCATGAACTCGTGGGAAAAGCTACCCCCGATAGCTCCGGAGTCGGCCTCCACGGCCCTGAACTTCAGACCGCACCGCCGGAAGATGCGCTCGTAGGCCTCGTACATGAGCCGGTAACTGTGGTCAGCTCCCGCCTCGTCCGCATCGAAACTGTAAGCATCCTTCATGATGAATTCACGGCATCGCATGATACCGAACCTGGGCCGGATTTCATCGCGGAACTTGGTCTGGATCTGGTAAAGATTGATGGGCATCTGCTTGTAAGACTGGATTTCACGCCGCACGAGATCCGTGATGACCTCTTCATGGGTCGGACCCAGGCAGGCGTCCCGGTTGTGACGATCCTTGAACCGAAGCAGTTCACGGCCGTAAAAGTCCCACCTGCCGCTCTCCATCCACAATTCAGCCGGTTGAACGGACGGCATAAGGAGTTCGATGGCGCCGGCCCGGTTCATCTCTTCCCGTATAATATTTTCCACCTTCCGGATCGCCCGCAGACCCGCGGGAAGGTAAGTATAGATGCCGGAGGTGAGTTTTCTGATCAACCCCGCACGAAGCATCAATTGGTGGCTGACGACTTCGGCCTCCGCGGGAACTTCCTTATAGGTCGGAATAAAGTACTGGGAGTATCGCATAGGGTAATTCAAACCTTTCCATTCGTTTTTCTGATGCCTTTTTCACATATCGGCGGCAGAACCCCTGAACCGGTCCGGAGTCGGCCTCATAGTCTTTGAAACTCCACAACCCTGCTCAATCCTGCGCCAAGCCCTGCTCGACAAATTTCAAGACCTCCCCGACCAGCACCGAGGCAAGATCCTCCTCCGGGACCTTTCTCACCAACCGGCCCTTCTTGAACAGGATCCCCTGTCCCCTTCCGCCCGCGATCCCGACGTCCGCCTCCCTGGCCTCTCCCGGACCGTTCACGATACAGCCCATGATAGCGACCTTGGGAGAGGCCTGGATTCCCGAAAGGGCCTTTTCCACCTTTTGGACCAGCCCGAAGAGATCTATTTCACATCGGCCGCAGGTGGGGCAACTCACGATCTCAGGGCCCCGGTGCCGCAAATCCAAGGCCCTCAGGATCTCATAGGCCACCCTCACCTCTTCTGCAGGGGGTCGTGAAAGGGAAACCCGCAAAGTATCCCCGATGCCTTCAAGCAGGAGAACCCCTATTCCGATAGCACTCTTTACCGTACCGGAAATCAAGGTTCCGGCCTCCGTGACTCCCAAGTGAAGGGGATAGTCCGTACGCCGGCTCAGAAGTTCGTAAGCCGCAATCGTATCCAGCACGTTGGAGGACTTCAGGGAGATCTTTATCTCTCGATAGCCCATGTCTTCGAACATCTGGATGTGGGAAAGGGCGCTCTCCACCATCGCCTCCGGAGTGGGTCGTCCGTATTTCTCCAGGATCTCCCGTTGAAGAGATCCCGAATTCACCCCGATCCGGATGGGGACCCTTCTCCTCTCCGCCGCCCGGATGATTTTTTCCAGCGGCCCTATCCCCCCGATATTGCCTGGATTGATTCTCAACCCGTCCGCCCCTGCCTCCAGTGCACGGAGGGCCAGACGATGATCGAAGTGGATATCGGCGATCAAGGGAGGAGAGGCCTTCTCCTTGATCCTGCCGAAGGCCTCGGCAGCCTCCAGGTCCGGCACGGCCAGTCGGACGATCTCACACCCCGCCTCTGCGAGTTCCTCTATTTGCTCAAGCGTGGCGGAAACGTTCCTCGTATCCGTGTTGGTCATGGATTGGACCGCGATGGGCGCGCCCCCGCCGATCGGAACCCTTCCGACACGGATCTGCCGTGTTTCTCTTCTTGTTTCTCTCCCCTTCACCGGCCTTCCTCCTCCCGGCACTAAAAAAATCTCCCAGACCTCCCCACGCGAGACCTTTGAAAAACGTCCCCTTTTGCCCAATCTCTACGTCAGGCTCAAATTTTAATCCTCAAAATACCTCAATGTATGGATGCTTGTCCCGCTTGGTATCCTAAGCGGGGCGGTTAAAATTTTCGCCTTCCTTGACCTTGAACAAAATTGAACGTTTTTCAAAGGTCTCACGCTCCGGAATCTTCTCCTCTTCACGCGACAACCGGGCCCCCCGGGCCCTCCCCACAAGGTGAAAAGGCCCCGGCTCTTCCTGGACCGTCCTGCGCCGAAATTTCGCCCTGATCAGGGGGGTACTTCCAGGGAAGATTCCAAAAAAGGGGGCCGGAAAAGACAGCCATGAAAAGGCGGCCCTCCGGCATACGCCGAATCCGTTTGCGGCTGGGAGGGGGTTCCTGTCCCGGCTATGGGCCTGGCTTCGGAGAAGCGGAATCCCATGGTCAATACAGGAACATGGGTTTCCCGCCCACGTGCCATACCTTGGGCCTGTATTCATCTAGGTCATAGAGTTCTTTCACATCCACCCGCTTCTGCCCCATGGTCACGGTGCTCAGGGGAATATCCGTATAAGCACCCCTGCTCAAGGCAATGAGGCGTCCGAAGGTTTTTCTAAGGAAAAGGTCGATCGCCATATTGGCATAGTTGACCGCCACCATAAGATCCAGGGAATCGGGTGTTCCGCTTCTCATCAAGTAGGAGAGCCGCTGGTTCAGGACGTTCTCTCCCGTGAGTTCCTTCAGGAGTTGTCCGGTTTCCTCCCCTATACCGCCCAGTTTACGGTGGCCGTAAGCATCGCAATCCCCGGAGAGCTTCATTTCTCCCTGGATCATCCGCGCCCCTTCCGAGATGGTGATCATGGCATAATTCTTTGGATTGGCCCGCTTGTCCACCATGATCAATTCCGCCAAGCGGTTCGGATCAAAGGGGACCTCGGAAATGATGGCCCTGTCAACACCGGCCAGATAGGCGGAGATCAAGGAGGTCTCACCACAATACCTTCCGAAAAGCTCAATGACCGCTATGCGTTCGTGGGATCCTGTGGCGGTCCGGAGGGCATGGATGAATCCGACGCTACGGGTCACCGCCGTCGAGAAACCTATGCAGTAATCGGTCCCGAAGACGTCATTGTCCATGGTCTTGGGGATGGCTATGACAGGGAAGCCCTCCCGGTGAAGACGCTCCGCGAAACTCAAGGTATCATCCCCACCGATAGGGATGATGCAATCGACACCCAGCTTTTCAAGGTTTTTCAGAACTACGTCTGTCAGGTCCAGAACCTGGTCCGCGTCCTTGAATCTTTCCTGTAGAAATGGAGGGACATCCTTTTTCCGGGCGGCACTCGGATTAGTTCTGGACGTATGAAGATAGGTCCCCCCGGATCGGTCGATCGTTCGAACTTCCGGCGGGTTGAGTTCCTGGAGGTACTTGAATCCCACCCGGGGATCTTCAGGATCGTATCCCAGGATTCCGGCCCATCCCCGTCGGATCCCCAAGATCCGGATCCCTTCTTGATGGGACCTGTATACTAGAGTCTTGATGCAGGGGTTTAGACCCGGCACATCTCCGCCGCCGGTCAGCACCGCGATGATGGGCTTTTTGGGGGTTGTCTTGGCCATCAGTGACCCTCCTCTTTCGGGCTGCGAAAAGCCGCCGGCATGGCGAGAGTTATTCTAAATCATGTCGCGAGGGAAGGAAAGCGATAATTTCCCCCTCCTCCGGCGGGGAAACGAATGTATACTATTCCAGGTCTTTACAAAAGGGAAAACTTGGACTAATCTCGATCGACACCATAAAAGCGAAGAAGGAGAATGGAAGATGACCCTTGCAAAAAAGATCAGCGCCTCCTTGGAGAAGTCCTCCTGGATCAGAAAGATGTTCGAAGAAGGTTTGAAGCGAAAGGCCAAGTACGGGGCTGAAAACGTCTTTGACTTCAGCCTGGGAAACCCTGACCTGGAGCCTCCTGAAAAATTCAAGGAGGTGCTTAAGACCCTCATCGAAGATTCCCGACCCGGGCTCCACGGGTACATGCCCAATGCAGGTTTTCCCGAAACCCGTGAGGCCGTGGCTAGGTATCTCCGAACTTACAACGAGCAGGACTTCACTGCGGACGACATCGTCATGACCTGCGGGGCCGGAGGAGGATTGAACGTGGTGTTCAAGACCATCCTGGATCCGGGTGACGAAATAATCATCTCCGCCCCTTACTTCGTGGAATACAACTTTTACGCGGATACCCACAATGGGGTTGTGAAACTGGTGAAAAGCAATCCGGATTTCTCCCTGAATCTTGGGGCCATAGAGGAGGCTGTAACCGAAAAGACCAAGGTCATCTTGATCAACTCTCCCCATAATCCCACCGGGAGGATCTACCCCAAGGAGGACATTGAGGCCCTGGCTCGACTTCTCGCGAACAAGAGCTCCGAACTGGGACATGTCATCTACCTGCTCTCCGACGAACCTTACCGCAAGATCGTTTACGACGGCGTGGAGGTGCCGAGCATTTTCGATGCTTACGATGATAGTTTCGTCGTCACCTCCTTCTCAAAGGATCTTTCCCTGCCCGGTGAAAGAGTAGGATATATCGCAGTGAACCCCCGCATGAAAGAAAAAGATCAGATCATGGCCGGGCTGATCCTCTGCAACCGCATCCTCGGCTTCGTCAATGCGCCGGCATTCATGCAAAGGGCCGTCACCTTTCTGATGGAGGAGAGCGTGGACATCTCCATCTACCAGAGACGGCGGGACATGCTTTACGACAACCTCACCTCATTTGGGTACGAGATTCCCAAACCCGAAGGGGCCTTCTACCTCTTCCCCAAATCCCCCATTGAAGACGACGTCTCCTTTGTGGCCGCCCTCGCGGAGGAAAACATTCTGGTAGTCCCCGGAAGCGGGTTCATGGGGCCGGGCCACTTCAGGATCTGCTACTGCGTGTCGGACAAGACCATTGAGAATTCCCTTCCGGGATTTGAAAGGGTGATCAAGAAATATATCTAGTTTCCAAAATACCTATGCGGATGGGCATCCCCTAAGAGTTGGGTCCCGGGTTATCGGTTCCCGGCTTTTCATCCAAGCCGCCGGGTGCCCGGGTGAAATGTTGCAAAGCCCCCTCCACACCGTGGTTCTCCTTCGGAAAATGTGAAATGCCGCGGAGTGGATACCCTTTGGAAAAGAGGGGCCGTTTTTCTTACGGGGAGGAAGGATTCTCTTCTCTTTCAAGTGACCGGGGGCAAAGCATTTCCCTTCTCAAGGAGAAAGAAAGGCCATGTATTCCAAGGTTCTGTCCTTGCGATTTCCGGCTGGGGTCGTGAACGAACCCATTGTTTGCAACCTGGCCAAGCAATTCGATCTCACCTTCAACATTCTCAAGGCCACCATCTACCCCCGCCGGGAAGGCCTGGTGGTGATGGAATTGAGGGGACACCGGAAGAACTTCCAGAAGGGGATCCGGTACCTCAAGAGTCTGGGAATGAAGGTGGAGAGCGTCGATCAGGACATCAAGAGGGACGAGGAGAAGTGTTACCACTGCGGAGCATGCACTGCCGTGTGTCCCACCGGCGCCTTACACGTAAAACGGCCTGAAATGGAAGTTGTATTCGAAACGGACCGATGCAGCGCTTGCGAGCTGTGCGTACCGGCCTGCCCGGCCAGGGCCATGGAGGTGAAATTCGACCGAAGCCTGATCGAATAAAAATTCCCCCCTTATCCCTCCATTGACTTGTTCCGGCGGCGCTGCGGGCCGCCGGAATGCCGAGATGAGCTGTTTTCCCATCTCGGCAATATCCCAGAGCCCGGTCGGTCTTTATTCAACCGGTTTTCCCCCGAAATCCAATGGAAAAGAAACCCAGCACAGTCATCATGGCCCTTAGCGGCGGGGTGGACAGCTCCCTTGGAGCTGCGCTCCTGAAGCAAGCGGGATGGAAAGTCACCGGCGTGCACTTTCTGCTTCCAACCACTTCCACCCTTGCAGAAAAAAAGGTGCATCGGGCCGCGAGAGTCGCACGGCGGATCGGCATCCCTTTCGAAACCATTGACCTGAGGGACGACTTTACCCGCAAGATCATCCGCCCTTTCCAGGAGGCTTACCTCAAGGGGGAGACACCTAACCCCTGCGCCCTCTGTAACTCTCTCATCAAATTCGAAACCCTCCTGGGATTCGCCCGGGAAAAAGGAATCGATTGCGTCGCAACCGGGCACTATGCCCGGGTACGACGGAATGCGGAGGGTCTTTACGAACTCCGAAGGGGGATCGAGCCCGGGAAAGAGCAGTCCTATTTCCTGCACCGCCTCAACCAGAAATTCCTTTCCAGGATCCTCTTTCCCCTCGGGAACCTCACCAAGCGGGACGCACGGGAAATGGCACGGCGCTTTGAGCTGCCAACCGCTTCGGAACCCGAAAGCCAGGAAATCTGCTTCATCCCTGGAAACGACTATCGGGCCTTCCTGGAGCGAAACGTGGGAAAACATATTGTCAGTAAAGGAGATATCGTCAACCTGGAAGGAGAAAAAGTAGGGGAACACCTGGGGACATATCGTTATACCATCGGCCAGAGGCACGGGCTGGGAATCGCCTCTTCCCGGCCTTATTACGTCAGGGAGATCCGGGCAGTTGAAAACCTCCTGGTGGTGGGAAGGAAGGAAGATCTCCTCACAGACCGTCTCGAAGCGGAGGACTTCAACTGGGTGGAGGGAAAACCCGATGAAGGAGAACTGGATCTTACGGCCCAGATTAGATACAGGCACCGGGCGGCACCCGGGAGGTTGAGAATCCTGGGAAAGGGCCGTGTCGTCTTCAAATTCAGGGAGCCCCAGTGGGCCGTTACGCCCGGCCAGGCCCTTGTCTGCTACGATGGGGACAGGGTGGTCGGGGGTGGATGGATCCGGACCGGAACCTTCAGCCCCCCAGATAGGCCTTCTTGACCTCGGGATTCTCCAGGAGTTCATGGGAAGGGCCCTGGAGCGCCAAATGGCCGTTTTCCAGCACGTAGGCCCTTTTTGCGAATTGAAGGGCCAGCCGGGCGTTCTGCTCCACCAGTAGAATGGCGGTTCCTTCCTCGTTGATCTCCTTGAGAGAATCGAACACCGTCAGCATCAGCAGGGGGGCCAGACCCATGGAGGGTTCGTCCAGGAGCATGATCCGCCTGCCGCTCACGAAGGCCCTTCCAACGGCCAGCATTTGCTGTTCTCCCCCACTCAGGGTGCCCGCCTTCTGGCCCTTCCGTTCCTCCAGGCGCGGGAAGATCCTGAAGACCCGCTGAATGTCCGATTCGACTCCCTCCCGGTCTTTCCTGGCAAAGGCGGCCAGCTTCAAGTTTTCCAGCACGGTGAGGTTTCCGAATAGGCGCCGTCCCTCCGGCACATGGGAAATGCCGAGTCGGCTCACCACCTTGTCAGCCGGGTACTTGAGCATGTCCTTCCCCTCGAAGGTCATCCGCGTTCCGGCCTCTACCGGCACGACCCTGGATATGGCTCGAAGCGTGGTGCTCTTCCCCGCGCCGTTGGCCCCGATGATGCATACGGTCTCCTTCTCCTCAATATTGAAATCGATCCCGTGCAGAGCAACGATCTTGCCGTAGGATACGCGAAGGTTTTCTACAGAAAGCAACATTTTATTCCAACCTCTCCTTGCCAAGGTAGGCGTCGATGACCTTGGGGTTGTTTTGGATTTCTTCCGGGGTACCCTCTGCTATGACTTCACCGAAGACCAAGGTCTGGATGCGCTCGCAGAGTTCCATCACGACCTTCAGGCGGTGTTCGATGAGAAAAATGGCCAGGCCCAGCTCCTCGTGGACCTGGCGGATGATGCCCATCATGTCCACCAGCTCCTCGGGAGTCATCCCCACGGTGGGTTCATCCAGAAACAGGATCTTGGGTTCCATGGCCAAGGCCCGCGCCATCTCGACCCGCCTCTGGGCCCCATAGGGCAGATTGAGCACGACCTGGCTT
The DNA here is from genome assembly GCA_019310525.1 of Deltaproteobacteria bacterium. Taxonomy (NCBI): domain Bacteria; kingdom Pseudomonadati; phylum Myxococcota; class Myxococcia; species Deltaproteobacteria bacterium. The sequence goes on from JAFDEE010000029.1 coordinate 19,272, forward strand.
GCGAATTGCTCGATCTTCATCATCTTCATGAGCCGGAAAGCGATCTCCTCGCTCTCCTTTTCTTCCCTGTTTCGCTTGGCCGTTCCGAAGAAGGCCCCGGCCAGTCCATAGGTAAGCTTGGAGTAACGCGCCATCTTGATGTGCTCAAGAACGGTCATGTGCCTCCAAAGCCGCATTTCCTGGAAGGTCCTGCCCAGACCCCTCGAGGCGATCTCGTGGGGGAAGTGCCCGACGATATTCTCTCCATCCAGGTACACATCCCCTTGGCTCGGCCGGTAGACACCGGTAATGAGGTTGAAGATGGTGGTCTTTCCCGCGCCGTTCGGCCCGATCAGGCCCCGGATCTGGCCCGGCTCTATCTCCAGGTTGTAATCGTGGACCGCCCGCAGCCCGCCGAAGTAATGGGTCATATGGTCTACCCGAAGCAACGCCATGCCCGCACCTCTTTTCACATTCTTCTTTTCGGTTTCAAGATCTCCCGGACATCGAATTCCCGGAAAGCGATCAGCCCGGTCGGCCTGAAGATCATCACCAGGATGAGCAGCAACGGAATGATGATCCACTTGTAGATCCCAAGAGGTCGGAGGGCCTCGCCCAAGATACTCATCCCTACGGCCCCCACTATGGAACCCACCACCGAGTTCAATCCCCCGAGATAGACCATGGCCAGCACGTCGGCGAGTTTCTGGATCCCGAAATCCCCCGGATTGGCATATCGGATCACGTGGGCGTAAAGTCCCCCCGCCACGCCCGCCCAGAATGCCGCGAACATGAAGGTGACGACCTTGGTGCGCCTGGTATTGACCGTCATGGCATCGGCCGCCGATTCGTCATCTCGTACCGCGTTGGCGGCCTTCCCGAGGGTGCTCCTGACGAAGTTGTTAATGATCCAGACGCAGAGAACGGTCCAGATAAACACGGTCAGGAGGCTGGACCATCCCGGCTGGCTGCTCAAGCCCCTGGGGCCTCCGACGATTTCCAGGTTTTCGATCAGGCTCTTGACTATAAACATGAAGGCCAGGGAGATGATGGCCAGGTAGTCCCCCCGGGTCCGAAAGGATGGAACGGCGATGACGAGGGCCCCGACGGAGGCCAACAGGCCTCCCAGGACCAGGGCGACCGGGTACAGATAGGGCCCGATGGCGGGCGGAAGGAGGGGGGCGCCGAAAAGCTTGTCCTTCACGAAGAAAAGGACCGTGATCACCGACGCTCCGTAAGCCCCCAGGGCCAGGAATCCCGGGTGGGAACAAGAAAACTCTCCCATATAACCGTTCACCACGTTGAGGCTCAGGGTGATCATCACGGCGATCAGGCTGAGCTTTAGGGTGAGAAGCCTATAGGCGCTCACATCGGACCATATGTAAAAAACCGCGTAGAGCAACGCGAGATGAAGGACCGCCGAGACGCCATAGGGATATTGGATGAGTTTGCCAGCGATTCGGTTGGTCAAAGGGGAGAGGTACTTCGCAACCACTGAAATGGGAATTACGTAAATCAGCCCGACGAACATAAGGCATTTCGGGAGCAGCAAGGGTTTTTTCAGGATGAGGGTTACCCCGAAGAGCGCCGGGACCTTTTCCAGCCCCAGAACCTCCGATAGGGCGTCTCCCAGGTAGTACTCCAGCACCACCGCCACCAGGGCCCCGAAGATCCAGCCCAGGACCGGAATCCCGGAAAACCACCTTCGAATTCTTCCCCTGCCCGTCGATTGGTCCGGAGAGATGGGGGAATATGTTTTTTCCATGTCGTTTCCTCTTCTCCTCATTCCGTTTGAAAAATCCTGCGACAAGTGAAGGCAGGAAGGCGCTCAAAGCCTGAGACGCGCGCTGTAAGGCTCTCCGAAAAAGCCGTGGGGCCTGAAGACGAGTATGAGCAGGATGATGGAATAGGCGATCAGGTCCCGCAGGGTGGAGGGAAAAATCATGGCCACGAAGATTTCGATGAAGCCCAGCAGGAATCCGGCAAGGGTTGCTCCCATGATGGAACCCCTGCCCCCGAGGATGGCGGCCACGAAGGCCTTCCAACCATAAATGATACCCATATAGGGATCGAGGACCGGGTAGGCGACGCCGAAGAGGATGCCGGCCACGGCCGCCAAGGCCGATCCGATTCCGAAGGTCATGGCCGCGATGGTATTCAAAGGGACGCCCATCAGGGGAACCACCACGTAGTCGAAGGCCATGGCCCGCATGGCCATGCCGTACTTGGTCCGCCTGACGAACTGATGGAGGGCCAGCATAAACATGACTGAGACGAGCACAATGACGATCTTTTTATTGGTCACGAATACGCCGCCCATATTGTAAGTGACGGTCTGGATCAAGGGCGGAAAACTGATCCGCCTGGCCCCGAAAAGGGCCAGGATGCCGGTCTCAAGGATGATTCCGATCATGAGCCCCGTAATGGCGGCCGAAGCCCTGGGGGCGTCCCTCAGGGGCCGGTAGCCGATCCGCTCCACCAGCATCCCCAGGAACGAATTGAGAAACATGGAGATCAGGATGGTCAAGACCAGGATCAACCAGTTGGGCAGGGTGTTTGCTCCGAGGGATGCCAGGGCGAGGATACAGGAGGCCACCCCGAAACCGATATAGGCCCCCACCATGAAGATGTCGCCATGGGCGAAGTTGAAGAGCATCAGGATGCTGTACACCATGGAGTATCCCAGGGCGATCAGGGCATAAAAACTCCCCCACTGAAGCGCGTTTACCAGGTTTTGGAGGAAGAAAACCATCGAGTGTTCTCCTTGTATTCGTGGAAGGGGCGGGCGTGGTCTTTTTCTTGCCCCACCCGCCCCCGAGTGGTCGCTTCGTCGTCCCCGGGGTCTCCAGGGCCCGGGCGCTCCCGACTATTCCGGGAGAAAAGGGATCGCCCGCAAGCCTTGGACCCTATGGACAAACGGACTTGTAAAACTCGAATTCACCCTTCTCGCTGATCCGGACGATGACGGCGCACTTGATGGGATCCCCCTCCTCCGTGAAGGTCATCTTTCCGGTGATTCCGTGGAAATCCTTGATCTTGGCCATGGCATCCCTGACGGCCTTTCGGTCTTTCCCGATCCTCCCCGTGAGCTTGCCGCAACTCTCGATGGCCTTTTGGACGATGTGGAGGGAATCCCACGTCAGGGCGGCGACATCATCAGGAACATATCCGTATTTTCCGCGGTACCGATCGATGAATTCCTTGGTCGCACCCGTGGCACCGGCCGCCGCGTAGTGGGTGCTGAAAAAGAGACCGTAGCAATCCTTGCCGCACAGGTTGACGGTCTCGGCCGAGCCCCAGCTGTCGCTCCCCACGATAGGCTTGTTGAAACCCAGCTCATGGGCCTGCTGAACGATCAGGGCCACCTCGTTGTAATACTGGGGGGTGAAGAGGACTTCGGCGCCCGACTTGATGATGTTGGTCAACTGGGAGCTGAAATCGGCGTCCTTGGTGGTGAAGCTCTCAAAGGCCACCACAGACCCGGGCCCGTGGATGTCTTCCCAGGCCTTCTTGAAAAACTCGGCAAGGCCCTTGGGATAGTCGCTGGCCACGTCGTAAAGAACCGCGGCCTTCTTGAAGCCGAATTCCTTGGTGATGAAATTGGCCACCACCGGCCCCTGGAAAGGATCCAGGAAGCACCCCCTGAATACAAAGGGGCGATCCTTGGTCGTGTCCGGATTCGTGGACCAGGGGCTGATCATGGGGGTCTTGTAATTGTCGGCCACTCCTCCCGCCGGCACGGCCTGCTTGGAGGACTGGGGACCAACGATGACCAGGACCTCGTCCTCCGTGATCATTTTGGTCTGGACCTTTACGGCCGATTCGGCCTTTGATTCATTGTCCTCGATGACGAGTTCCACCGGATAGCGTTTTCCCCCAACCTCAATTCCCCCGGCGGCCTTGACGTCTTCAAGCCACATCTCCGCCGCGTACTTGGTACCCTCGCCCACCTTGGGGATATCCCCTGTGAGGGGAGCATTAATTCCGATCTTGATGGTTTTCACTCTTCCCCAGGTGCATGGGGAAAGCAACAGACCGACAAGAAGAAACAGGGTAATCGTTACCAGGCCTTTTTTCATTGTATTCTCCTTTCCTCCGAAAAAAAGGTTGACGATATGCAATACCCTGCTCTCTGGCGGGTATCGGTTTCAAACTGGATGGAAAAACTATGGGAGATTGAGGTAATCCCTCTGGGTTATTAGAGATTAATTGGGTCTTCTGGGTTATATTTGAACCTTTGCAAAACGTCTGACTTCGCCCAATCTTCCGCCTCCGTCACGGCTACGGCGTCGTGACAAGCCCGCTCGACAGCCAGCGGGCAAGCTGCATCAGACTCAGATTTCAATCCTCGAAATACTTAATGTATTCCTGTGGTTGAAATATTCGTCTTCCTTGACCTTGAACAAAATCGAACGTTTTTCAAAGGTCCCATACCGGGAGGTAATTGCACGTATTCACCAACCCAGGGGACCTTTCAGTAGAGTTGATGTGGAAACAGGAAATACACGATGTATATTTTCATATATGAATTTTGGCTTGATAGCACACATGATGATCGTTTTCAATCCCTTTTTCCCCTCCCCTGACATTCCGCCTCAAGTTTTGCCTTGATCCTCCGATGCCTTTTACCCATAATCCCTGAAACCACCTTTCGAGGACTGATTTTCATTCAAGCCTATGGAAAAAACGACCTTCCGCATCATCACCTTGGGCTGCAAGGTGAACCAATACGAATCCGCCTACCTGAGGGAAGTCCTCCTTGGGGCCGGCTGGGTCGAAGCCCGCGACCGGGAAAAGGCGGATGTCTCCATCGTGAATACCTGCATCGTAACAGGGCGGGCCGCCTACCAATCCCGCCAAGCCCTTCGAAAAGCCGTAAGGGAGAATCCCGGGGGCTGGGCCGCGGCGGTCGGATGCTATGCCCAGGTCTTCCCCGAAGAACTCCAGGAGATCGAGGGGGTGCGCCTGGTGGCCGGAAACAGGGAAAAGATCCGCCTGCCTGCGCTCCTGATGAAATCAGTAAATTCGGGGGATCGGTTGTGCCTGCGGGAGGCGTTCATGCCAGAAGAAGATTTCGATCGGCTCCCCGTGTCCCGTTTCATGGACAGGACCCGGGCCTTTCTGAAGGTCCAGGACGGGTGCCGTTCCTTCTGCAGTTATTGTATCGTCCCCTATTCCAGGGGGCCCCTGAGGAGCTTGGAACCTGAGGACGTACTCACCGGTTTGCGTTCCTTCGCAAGGGAAGGGTACCGGGAAGTGGTGCTGACCGGGATCCACCTTGGGAAATACGGGGTGGACCTCCGTCCGGCTGTGGATCTCAAGGGACTCCTGAAACGAATCGGGCGGGAACGGCTCCCTTTGCGGATTCGATTGAGTTCCCTTCATCCCGACGAAATAGACAGGGAATTGATCGAGATGGCCGGTTCCGAAGGTTGGCTCTGTCCCCATTTCCACATTTCTCTCCAGAGCGGAGATGACGGTGTGCTGAAAAGGATGGGCCGACAATACAGGGCCCGGGATTTTTCAGACCTTGTTGCAGTCATTCATGAGACCATCCCCCTTGCGGCCATCGGGGTGGACCTGATCGCGGGATTCCCGGGTGAAGGCCCCGAGGCCTTCAAAAACACCTACCGCTTGATAGAGAACCTGCCCGTATCCTATCTCCATGTCTTTCCGTTCTCCGCCAGGAAAGGAACCCCCGCGGCGGACTTCCCTGATCAAATCCGCCCCGGGGACATCAAGGAACGGGCCCGGGAGCTCCGCAGGCTGGGACAGAGGAAACGAAGGGCCTTCCACCAGTCTTGCATCGGCCGTATCCTTCCCGTATTGAGCGAAGGGTGGGAGAACGAAGACACGGGAATCGCCAGGGGTTGGACGGACAACTATGTGCCCGTTCGGTTCCCCTCCCCTGGAGAGGAAAGAAACCGAATCCTTCCCGTTTTACTGGAAAAAATGACCCCTCAAGGGGTGGTGGGGAAGGTGATTTCGTAATCGCGGTATCCCTTTCCGAAGTAATCTACCAAAGAACGCCTGACCCGTGCCCGAATCCCGGGAATCCTCCTCACCATCGGATCCATCCTGCTCCTTCGGATTTCCCCATGTCACCTTTCCCGCCCACTCTACTCCCGGTTCCGGCCTTCCTCAGCCTCCGCCATAAGGCGCCCGACCATGCGGTTTACGGCATCGGGAAAATTCTCCACCGCCTCGGCGAGGTTACTGGCTTCTATGGCGCACTGAATCGGCACAGGACGCCCGTCCGGGGCCATCAACTGGGTGTTTCCCATGAAAAGGACTTCCCGGTCTTCATCGGGGGTCCCGTCCGGCTTTACCGGGCTGAGCCGGTGAATCGCCCCGGTCTTCCCGTCCGTGTAAGTCTCCTCCAGGTAAAGGCCCTTCGGATCCATGTGGATCTCCACGAATGGTTTTCTTTCTTCTCCGCCCATGTTCTTTCCTTTCCGGTTTGGCAGGCGAGCCGGCAGACTCGCTGCGGGGTCCTTGTAAAAGACGGCTGCTTTGTGGCTCCCCGGTAAAGTTCCCGTTCCTCCCGGGTCCTGGGGAAGGTCAGGGGCCTGTCCAGCCGCCCGGTGATACCGGTCCCTACCGTGGGGATCGGTCATCCTGCAGCAAGTGTATCCTGTTGCTTTTCTTCTTCTCCTTTACAGGGGTAGGGATAAAAACGGCCCTGCCCCTATTCCCTATTACAGAGCGCACCAACGCCGGATGATCTCTTCATAGATCTCTGCGGCCGCCTCTATGCGGGACAGAAGGCAGAACTCGTCCGTCTTGTGGGCCATGGAGGGCTCTCCCGGCCCGAGGATCAGGGTAGGAGGATTTCCCAGGGCGGGCTTGAGAGCGGAGCCATCGGTGAAATAGGACACGCCCCGTTCACCGGGCGGCCCTTCCAGGTAAGGAGTGACTATCTCGAAGACTTCCCGGACCCAAGGATCCCGCGGATCCGTCCAAATGCTTTCAGCATCGATCCTGCGCTCGATTTCCACTTCTCCGCCCAGGGAGGTCCTGAGTTTTTCCACGATTTCCTCATGATCCTGACCCGGGACGCTCCGAATGTCGATGCCGATGACCGCCAGGTCCGGGACCGAGTTCACATTGAGCCCGGCCGAAAAAGTGCCCACGTTCAGGGTTGGCCTCCCGAGCACCGGGTGAAGCACTCCCCCGAAATCGAATCTTTCCAGTGAAAGGACGGCCCTGGCCGCCTTATATATAGCGTTGACCCCCTGCTCCGGCATGGAGCCATGGGCCGTAACCCCCCTGGTGCGGGCTTCCAGGAACATGGCCCCCTTGTGCCCGAGGACCGGATAATTGGAAGAAGGTTCGCCGACCACGAGGGCTCCCGCCTCTCCCAGGTAACGGCTCCCGGCCAGGTGGATCGCCCCCACGCACCCTTGCTCTTCCCCTGCAGTCAACACCAGCTTAAGCCCGCCCCTTCCCGGAAGGATCGGAGAGAGACGCAGGGCGGCCAGGACCATGGCCGCGACACCCCCCTTCATGTCCGAGGATCCCCTGCCGTAAATCCTGTCTCCATCCACTTCTCCAGAAAAGGGATCCCGGGTCCAGGGTACATTCCCCAGGGGGACGGTATCCAGGTGCCCGGTGAAACAGACGGGTTTCGTTTCCCCGCTCTTTTCCTTGGAAGCCACCAGGTTCACCCGCCCTTCCCCCCACTCCTGATAACGGACGGAAAAACCTCCTTCCTCAAGGAGTCCGCCGATGTACCGTGCGCAGTCCACTTCCCCGCCCGGAGGGTTGACGGTCTGGAAGGCAAGGAGTTTTCGGGTAAGGGAAAGGGGTGTGGGGTCCCCGGGCATTATCCGTCCTTTCTCTTAAAAGGTGTGATCAATATTTCCACAATAGGGGAAGGTTAGGGGAAAATCAACAGCCTTCTTTCCGGTAAACACCCGGGAAGGAACCCTTATTGGGCTCCGGAAATGATAGAATTTCGTTGTCTCATGCCCACCTTTTTGGTATAGGACTCCTCATCCCGCGGGCGGCCTGCCCTTAGGCCGGTTTTCCGCCTTCAACGTTTGGGTCGTCATTTTCGCCCATGAAAAAGCACATTTACCTGGACAACGCCGCAACTTCCTTTCCCAAACCCCCCCAGGTCCTGGAGGCCATGACACACTTCATGAACGAGGTCGGAGCCAATCCCGGACGGGCGGGCCACGAGCTCTCCGTGGAGGCCGGCCGCATCGTGAGCAGGACCCGGCAAAGCCTGGCGACACTGTTCAACATCCGGGAACCCGAGCGGATCGTTTTCACCCTCAACATCACGGAAGCAATCAACACCGTACTTTTCGGCTTCCTGAATCCCGGAGATCACGTAGTCACCACGGGCATGGAACACAACTCCGTGATCCGTCCTTTGAAAGAGCTGGAGCGGCGCTCCGTGATCAGCCTGGACATCGCCCCATGCGACCGGAAAGGTTTCCTGGATATCGACGCCCTGCCCAGGCTTCTCCGTAAGAACACGGCCCTGATGGTACTGAACCACGCCTCCAATGTCTGCGGAACCCTGCAGGACGTGCGGGCCGTGAAGGAGAAGATCGGGGAAATCCCCCTTCTGCTCGACACCGCCCAGACCGCCGGCTGCTACCCCATTGACGTGGAGGCGGATGGCATCGATTTCCTGACCTTCACCGGTCACAAGGCCCTCATGGGGCCCCAGGGAACGGGGGGCCTTTACATCCGGGAAGGGCTCAGGGTCCGCCCCCTCAAGCTCGGAGGCACTGGGAGCGTTTCAGAGAAAATGATCCAGCCCGACTTCCTCCCGGACGCCCTGGAGAGCGGGACACAGAACAACGTGGGCATCGCCGGTCTGGGAGCGGCCGTGGACTTCATCCTTGAAGAGGGGGTTGACAGGATCCGGGAACACGAAACGGCTCTTACCCGGGCACTCCTTAAGGCCCTCTTTCCACTTCAGGGCTTGACCATTTACGGGCCTCTCAAGCCGGAGGAGCAAACCGCCACTGTTTCCATTACCTTCGACAGCGTCCTTCCCGCCGGATCCCGGCACTTACCTTCCGGATGCGGATCCATCAACCTGGCCTGGATGGAAGAAGGGATCTCACCGGCCCATGCCGGGAAAAAACTCGGCGCGGAATACGACATCCTCGTCCGCGTTGGTCTCCATTGCGCTCCCCTCGCCCATCAAACCCTCAATACCTATCCGGAGGGTACTGTGCGCGTAAGCATGGGATACTTCAACACCCTCGAAGAAATCGGATACGCCGCCGAGGCGATCAGAAAAATCACCGAAAGCTAGGATGTGTCCATCCATAAAGGGCCAGCCAATAAGCCGCTCAGCGTGTCGATTGGCACCTGCATCGCCGAAGTTCCCCTAAATACATTCCACCACGCATTTCCGGCAAACGAGGCATTTGCATAATCCAGGTTGAAATATGTTTATATTGTAGCTACAATGTAATTATCAAATTCAAAACGAAACACCATTCATTAAATCGTCCGCAGCTTTCAGCCTCCGGCACATGGGGGCTACGCCTTGGAGACCCAAAAAGGGAGTTAATAAATGAGATACTCAGAGACAGGGTATAATTTAGAGATTGATCTATCCCGAGGAAGCATCGAGAAGGTGCCGACTGACCCGGGATTGACCGAACTTCACCTGGGGGGTCTGGGCACCAACGCCAAGATATTATGGGACAGGGTGCCACCTGAGGTAGAACCTTTTTCCCCGGATAATCTGCTGGTATTCAGCTCAGGTCTTTTAGTCGGCACACCTGCCTTTGGTGCCAATCGCACAATTATTTCTTCTATTTCTCCTCAGACCTTGTTGATGGGGTTTTCAATGATGGGAGGATTTTGGGCGCCGGAGTTGAAATTTGCCGGTTATGATAAAGTCATCGTTCGTGGAAAATCCCCCAAATTGGTCTACCTGTGGATTAATAATGATAAAGTAGAGATACGGGATGCCTCTCATTTAAAAGGTAAAAGCACTTATGAAACCGCGGAACTCATTCGTCAGGAATTGCACGAACCCAAAGCTCAGGTGCTCTCCATCGGGCTTGCCGGAGAAAACAGGGTCTATTTTGCTTCCATTGAGGCTGATAAAAGCAGTGCCAGTCGATTAGGGCTGGGTGCCATTATGGGAGACAAAGGGTTAAAGGCAATCGCAGTTCGCGGAACAAAGGACATCAATATCGCCCGACCTGCCGAATTCATTGAACTATGTAATGAAGTACTGGAAAAGATCCAGCATCGGCTGAATAATCCTCTCCAAGGAGTAATGCCCATTCATGCCAGGATTGGATCTCCACAGGAGATGGTCATACATGATGAGGAGTGGCACACCACAAGCTTCGCTTGGGGAAACGCCCGGCATCGGAGAAGAGACTTCTGGAACAAAGAAATCGAAAAGCAGTGGACTGAGACCTTGGAGAATGCCCGGAAGAGGTTGATAAGCTGCTATAACTGTCCGGTAAAATGCGCTGGATTAATCGAGCTGCCGGGATTTCCAACGTACGTGATGAAATGTTTCTCGAAACTTACTTATGTATTCGCTGCCATGGTTGATAATCTGGATTTCGGTCTAAAAATAGCTTCCCGTGCCCAGCACTATGGAGTAGACGGGTACACGACCCCCCAAGTTATGGCCTTTGCCCTTGAACTTTATGAGGCCGGCATCCTGACTGATAAGGACATGGAAGGAATGCCCTCAGATCCTGAAGGAAAATTTTTCTGGCTGCTCGATAGAATTGTCAGGCGGGAAGGGATAGGAGATGCCCTGGCCGACGGTGTTTATTGGGCGGCCCGTCAGATTGGCAAAGGAGCAGAGGCATACGACCATAATACCATTAAAAAACATGAACAGATACCCATCAAACTGGGAAAGCTGAACCCTATTTATTACCTGATGTGGTCTACAGGCGAGAAGGCGAATATCACCCAAATTGAAGGACAGGTCCCCCAGGGCCCTCTTCCCAAGGAAGTAAGAGAAGAATTTGTGAAGGACTGGATCCAGGTGCCTACCGGAAAAGAGGAAAAGTTCAAGCAGTTTATTTTGGAATGGGGTGAACCGGGCACATCATTTCCGTATTATCCTTCTATCGACTTAATCTGTGACCTTGTCGAATGGCAGGAGACCATGCACTACATTGATGACTCCCTTGGGCTGTGCGCCGGCCTGTCTTCCTTTGGTTATAAACCCCCCTATCATATACACAATCAACCGCTTTTTATCTCATATGCGACAGGAATGGACATCGATGAAGATCAACTATGGCAGCTGGCCGCCAGGAATCGAAATTTAGTCAGGGCCGTTAATATAAGAAGGGGATTAAGAAGGGAAGACGAACGTCCTCCCGAAGACCATTGGAAAAAGAGATTCCCCGAGTATGAAGCCAAGTTATTAGATGAGTATTACAGATTCAAGGGGTGGAACAGCCAGGGTATTCCGACAAAAGACACCCTGCACAAACTGGGGCTGGATTACGTATACAAAGATTTCGCAGATAGGGGAATCCTAAAAGATGAATAAAAAGTGAGGAATGCTTCCGCTGACGATTATAAAAAACCTCTATGTATTCAAAAATGGAACGCAGGGCATCCTTAAGGCACGAAAAATATTGCCGATAAACCAGCTCCGATTTAAGTTGTTGATCTCACAACCTCTTCTTTTTCTTCTTGACAGGATAATATAGGGTTGTCCCCAAACTCTACAAACTGACTAAATTCATCGACCCCTGAGCTATCGGCTATGTGCAACGAGATGAACCATCAGGCAAAGAAGTCAGCGTTGCCCAAAGATCTTGCACCTGGAGCGGATTGAAGATGCGGGCACCTCGGACCTGGAATTGCTGTTCGCCGTTATAAAGGACCGCGCCGGTGGTGACACGGTCGACTCCCAATGCTTGGAACCGCTCCAGGCCTTTCACAAAGTCCGCGGAGAAGGTGGCCGCTGACTTGATTTCTGCCGGTATGAGCCTGCCCGCTTCTCTGATCAGAAGATCCACCTCATGGCCATGGGAGTCGCGGAAGAAATAGATCTCAGGCCTGATTCCCCTGTTGAGCGCTCCCTTGACAATGTCTGCAATTACAAGGTTCTCGTACAGGTTCCCGCGAAGGGGATCGCGGGAGGCCTGTTCTTCCGTGTGGATGCCCAGGAGGAAGGCAGCGAACCCCGGGTCTGTGAAGTATATCTTGGGAGACTTGATGACGCGTTTGCGGATATTCCTGAAAAACGGCGGGAGATCGAAAACAACATAAGACGCCTTCAACACACTCAGCCAGTTTCTGATGGTCGTGGCGGATACGCCCACATCATTTGAAAGGGATGTGAGGTTGACAAGCTGGCCAACACGGCCTGCCAGCAGGGTGAGAAAGGTCTGAAACGGAGTCAGTTCGCGCAAATTGATGAGCGAACGCACATCCCGCTCCACATACGTCTGGAAGTAACCATTGTAGAACCTGCGCGGGGCCAACCCTTCTTCGTGGACGCGCGGAAAACATCCGCAGGCGATCAGCTCGAAGGCCCCCCAGGTGGACTTGTACCTGCGGAGTTCGGAAACAGAAAAAGGCCATAGCGTGAGCATGGCGGTCCGGCCGGCCAGGGACTGGGTGATCGCCTCGTGCAGCCGCGGCTGATGGCTCCCGGTAAGAATAAACATCCCCGGTCTCCCTGCTCCGTCCACGATGCCTTGGATATATGACAGCAACGCGGGAACGCGCTGCACCTCGTCCAGCACTGCGCCGTCTTTCATCCGGTTCAGGAACCCACGGGGATCGGTCTCGGCCGCCATGCGCACGTCCGGGTCTTCCAGGGAAGAGTACGGCTTGTCCGGAAACGTCATCCGGACCAGGGTCGTTTTCCCCGACTGCCTGGGCCCCAGGACCGTGACCACGGGGTACTCGGCAGCCGATTCCACCAACTCTTGTGAGATCTCGCGGGTAATCATGCCATTTTTCTACCACATCGCCGTGCAAAACGCAAATAAAAGTTTCTTACAGGCCTTGGCGTAGATTACCGGGATATTTGTGATAGAAAGGGGGTAATATTTCCGGAATAAATTGACAAAAGGGAGAAGGATGTTGGATTAAATGGGCCTAAGTGAGTATTCCGGACGATTCCGGCACCCCATTCCGATTGATTCCGCCACCCTGTTCCGATCCATTGCGCCACCCCATTCCGGAGCATTCCGACA